>JAUYEO010000143.1 GCA_030689795.1 Desulfobacterales bacterium
CCGGGCAGCCCCAGTGGATATACGCCCACGAAGCCATGATTTCGGCTCTGCCTGTGTCTCTTTGTTGACAATCAGGGGGCGTTGATATGTTTCCTTAAAAATTTCTTGCGAAAGGCCAAAGCCCATTACCCCTGCCAAACCATTTAATCAGATGTTATGCTCTCTGAGAGTAGCCGGATCGAGTAGGCGGGGGCCTCACGGCCCCAGCCTCTCACACAATGGGAAGGCAGGGCATGTTTCACATGTCCTGCCTTGATATTGAAAAACGTGAAAATATTATTTCTGAACCATTTTAGTGATCTCTTCGACTATCTCTGGATTCGCAAGCGTCATGACATCCCCGACATCCTTTTTATTCGATATCGCTCCCAGCACGCGCCGCATGATCTTTCCCGAACGCGTTTTCGGCATATCGGGAACAATCCAGACCTTTCTCGGTTTTGCTATGGGTCCGATCTCCTTTACAAGGGCGTTTATAATCTTCTTCTCAAGTTCAACGCTCGCTTTAAAACCAGGCTTAAGTGCAATATAAAGATCGGGAACTACACCTTTAATGTCATCTTTGACGGGAACAACCGCTGCTTCCGCCACTTCGACAACAGTAAGGGCAGCAGATTCAAGCTCCTTTGTGCCAAGCCTGTGACCGGATACATTGATAACGTCGTCGATTCTGC
The DNA here is from genome assembly GCA_030689795.1 of Desulfobacterales bacterium. Taxonomy (GTDB): domain Bacteria; phylum Desulfobacterota; class Desulfobacteria; order Desulfobacterales; family RPRI01; genus RPRI01. Next base: position 675 of record JAUYEO010000143.1, read on the forward strand.
CGAGAATTCTATAATAGCCGTCCTCGGCCTGCACTGCGGCATCTCCGGCAAGGTAGGGCCAATCCCGCCAATCTTTGCTTTTCGGGTTCTTACAGTATCGTTCGAAATACGTCTTCACGAAGCGATCACGGTCTCCCCATATCGTCTGGAACATGCCGGGCCACGGATTCTGGATGCATATATTGCCCGCTTTTCCTGCTCCCTGGGGAATCACTTTTCCGTCATTATCATAGATGATAGGGTGAATGCCGGGCATACCGGGACCAGCGCTGCCGGGCTTCATCGGCTTGATGGCAGGCAGTGTGCTGCAGAGAAAACCGCCGTTTTCCGTCTGCCACCAGGTATCGACAATGGCCGCCTCGCCCTTGCCGACTTCGTGATAATACCATTTCCAGACTTCCGGTTCGATAGGCTCACCCACCGTGGTCATATGCTTGAAGTGATAGTTATATTTCTTCGGCTCGTCAGGACCGACCTTTCTGAGTCCCCTGATGGTGGTAGGCGCGGTATGGAAGATATTTACATCCAGATCCTGTGCGATCCTCCAGGCCCTGCCGGCGTCCGGATAGGTTGGAATGCCTTCGAAGATGACACTGGACGCAGCCAGAGCAAGAGGTCCATAGACGATGTAGGAATGGCCCGTGATCCACCCGATATCAGCCATGCACCAGTAGACGTCCGTCGGATGTATGTCCTGGACATATTTGGAGGTGCCGGTGACGTAGGCGAGATACCCGCCGGTGCTGTGCTGGCATCCTTTGGGCTTTCCTGTCGTGCCGCTGGTGTACATGAGGAAGAGCGGGGCTTCGGCAGGCATCTGCACGGGCTCGATCCTGGCGCCGTAAAATTTCTTCAGCAGATCGTTCACAAAGAAGTCGCGGCCTTCGACCATCGGGGTCTTTGCGGAGTATTTTCCGGGATAGCGCTGCCATACCAGGACCTTCTTTACTGTTCTGCCCTCTTTTGCCGCTTCTGCAACGGCAATATCCGCCTTTTCCTTGTGATCAATGATCTGCCCGCCACGGAAATACGCGTCCATCGTTATCAGGATATCGCTCTGCGAGTCGACGATCCTGTCCGAGCATGCCTTTCCGCTGAACCCGCCGAAGACCTGGGAGTGGATAATGCCGAGCCGTGCGCAGGCTAGCATCGTAACGGGAAGCTCACCCACCATGGGCAGATGGAGCGTTACCCTGTCTCCCGCCTTCAGACCGCAGTCCTTAAGGAGCGCCGCAAACTCGTTCACCCTTACGTACAACTCCTGATAGGTGATATGCTCGGTCTTGTCGGTCTCAAGCTCGGGAACAAAATGGATTGCGGTCTTGTTCTTGTAAAGCGGCAGGTGCCGGTCAATACAGTTGTAGCTCGCATTGATCAACCCGCCTTTGAACCACTTGTAGCATGGGGCGTCGCTGGTATCGAGTATATTATCCCAATACTTGTACCAGGTCAGAAGATCTGCGTACTCCTTGTAACAGTTCGGAAAGTTCTTGAGGCTGAACCGCTCATAGACAGACTCGTCGGTCATGTTTGCCTGGGCGATAAATTTTGGCGAAGAATGATAATAACCCTCTTCCTGCCAGTGGACAGCTATCTGCGCTTCCGATGTTTCAACAACTTCTCTTTCCGCCATCTTTACATACCTCCTTTAATTTATAAAATTAAAATATCTCATGCCTGATTAGGAGCCGTTACGAAATAACTAGTGCA
>JAUYEO010000146.1 GCA_030689795.1 Desulfobacterales bacterium
CTTAAAAAAAGATTATATATTTTTTCTTTCTTCGTGCTCTTCGTGGCCTTCGTGGTAAAATTTAAACTTTTTACTAAGCCATCAAAGGTGAATAATGATTTTTAAAACATCTGATGCAGCCGGAAAACTTAAAAAGGTTAAAATATTACTCCTCGATGTCGACGGCGTGATGACGGACGGAAGTATCATTTATAATGACAGCGGAGATGAAATCAAGGCTTTTTGCGTAAAAGACGGGCTCGGCATAAGGCTTCTGATGAATGCAGGAATAAAGATAGGGGTTGTAACCGGACGAAGTTCGGAAGCTCTCCATCACAGATGCAAAAATCTTCATATTGAGTACATATTCGACGGCGTATTAAACAAGGCGGAGATTCTCAATAAAATAATAGAAATGACCGGCATTCAAGCCTCCGAAATCGCTTACATGGGTGATGATCTTCCTGATATTCCCATTATGAGGGGTGTCGGAATTCCGATAGCCGTTGCCGATGCACATGAAAGTGTGATTGAAACAGCCTGCATTGTCACTTCGGCAAAAGGCGGAAACAGCGCAATACGGGAAGTGTGCGAAGCCATACTGAAAGCGCAGGGGCACTGGGAATCTGTTGTAAAAAGGTTTTAAAAAATGTTTTTAAAGAATAAATTCAACAACAGGAAAATTAAAATAATTTTGATATCGGTAATCGCAGTTACCATTTCCCTAACTGTTGCTGTTTTTATCGGATACCGTTATATTTCAAAAAACCCTGAAAAAGCCATTCCGCTTGTTCTTGACGGATCAAGCATATCAATAGAAAAAATACATCAGACTTCGACAAAAAACGGCGTTGTTGAATGGAGCCTTGACGCAAATTCGGCAAGTTACAATGAAGATAAAAAAGAGGCTGTTTTTGAAGGTCTGTCTGTCGTTTTTTTTACGAAAGAGAATCTGAAAATCCATCTTACTGCCGATAAAGGCATATTAAAGACCGAATCAAGCAACATTGAAATAAGAGGCAACATAACTGTAAAAAATGAGGATTATGTCTTAAAAACAGGAAAAATAAACTACGACAATGAAAAGCGCATTATCTTCTCCATGGTACCGGTTGAAATTTCCGGCAAGTCCCTGAACCTTGTTGCCGGTTCCATGACTATCGATCTGAACACAAACAAAGCCGAGTTGAGCGGTAAAGTGGAAGGAATAATCGGTGATGATATTTCATTATAAAAAATGGCATTGCCTTCACCCAACCCCGATAAACGGAACTCTTTTCAATACCCTCTTGAGTGGTGTAAGTAAGTTTACAAGATTATTTACTGCCGAAAAAACGCAGAAAATAATCTCTTACTTACTAATCTTTTGTTTTGCAGTTTCCCTGTTATTTTTATTTCATCCTGATTCTCCTTTTGCAGCTGAAAAAATACAAAAGCAACAGAAAGACTCTGGTGAAAAGAAAATCCATATAACGGCCGACAGGCTGATCGCGGAAGGCAATTCAAACAATGCCGAATTCATCGGAAACGTCAGGGCAATTCAGGAGACAACGGTTATCACTTCTGAAAAATTGAAGATTTTCTATAAAAAGGATTCATCCGGCATAAAAGATAATTCAAAAGGGGATGAATCGATAAAAGAAATTATTGCAACCGGAAATGTAAAAATATTGTTTGACGATAAAATTGCCGAAACCCAGCAGGCTGTTTATACGACTGAAACCAGAGTGCTGGTTTTAAACGGCCCGGATTCAAAAGTTACGAGCGGAAAAAATACCATATCCGGGTCAAAAATAACTTTTTTCAGGGACGACGGGCGTGTTAAAGTGGAGGGAAGCGGAAACAGACGTGTCGAAGCTTTCTTTGAATCAGGGGGAAAAGGACTGTAAATGGCAAAACTGCTTCTTGATAAACTTGTTAAAATTTACAGGGGTAAAAAGGTTGTTGATTCGGTTTGCCTTGATGTCGGAAGCGGTGGAGTAGTTGGACTTCTGGGCCCGAACGGAGCAGGTAAAACAACAACTTTTTATATGACCATTGGAATGGTAAAGCCCGATGAGGGAAGAATCTTTATTGATGACGAAGATATTACGGATTCTCCGATGTACATCAGGGCCCGCAAAGGATTGGGTTATCTTCCGCAGGAACCTTCAATATTCAGAAAGCTTACGGCAAGACAGAATGTAATGGCTATTCTGGAAATGCAGAACATCTCCGCGCAGGAACAGAACGAACGCGCAGACAGGCTGCTTGATGAACTCGGCATAAGGCATCTTTCGGATCAGAAAGCCGCGCTTCTTTCGGGAGGCGAAAAAAGGCGTCTTGAAATATCACGCGCGCTTGCCACCGATCCGGCTTTTATTCTTCTGGATGAACCCTTTGCAGGAATAGATCCGCTGGCGGTAATCGACATCAAGAATATAATAGGGCATCTTAAAAAACGCGGTATAGGCGTGCTTATTTCCGATCATAATGTAAGAGAAACCCTTGGAGTATGCGACATGGCATACATATTAAATGAAGGGAAAATCATTGAATCGGGCAATCCTGAAAAAATTGCATCCAGTGAAATTGCACGACGCATATATTTAGGAGATGAATTTAGGCTGTAATATGGCTCTTGAATTCAGGCAGCAACTTAAACTATCCCAGCAGCTGGTCATGACTCCGCAGCTTCAGATGGCTATCAAGCTTCTGCAGCTTTCACGTCTTGAACTCATCGATACAATCCGCCAGGAGCTGGAGTCAAACCCGGTGCTGGAGGAGGTTCAGGATTCCGTTTCCGATGATTCTGCAGCCGAACAGTCAGAAAATAAAATTCAACAGGAACCTTCCGTAACCCAGGAAATAAAAATAGGAGAGAAAATCAATCAGGATATCGACTGGAGCAATTATATCGACGAATACAACGCTCCGGGAAAAATTCATTTTGAAACGGAAAACAAAGAGAATCCGAACTATGAGGCTTTTGTATCCCGCGCCGAATCATTAAAAGACCATCTCCTCTGGCAGCTTCTGATGACAGGGCCTACAAAAGAGGAAGAGGAGATAGGAAGTTTGATTATCGGAAACCTCAATTCAGACGGATATCTGGATGTTTCAGTTGAAGATGTATCCAAAAACAGCAACGCTGAAACCGACAAAGTTGAAAAAGTTCTGGCGCTGATTCAAACCTTTGATCCTTCCGGAGTTTGTGCAAGAAATCTCGGTGAATCTCTTCTCATTCAGGCAAAGCAGCTCGGGCTGGACAACACTATTGTGACCGATATCGTTCGGCATCACCTGAATCATCTCGAAAACAGAAATTACAAGGCTATAGCAAGGGCGCTTAAAGCAGACTACAACGATATCATGACAGCCGTAAATATTATAAAAGGGCTGGAACCGAAACCAGGACGAAAGTTTTCGGACGAGGAGCCTTTGTACATAACCCCCGACATTTATGTATACAAACTGGAAAATGATTTTGTGATAGTTTTAAACGATGACGGAATGCCGAGGCTGAGGGTTAATTCATACTATAAGAACACCATGAACAAAGGCGGAACAATAGCCAAAGAGGCTAAAGACTACATCCATGAAAAAATGCGTTCTGCCGCATGGTTGATCAAGAGCATTCACCAGCGCCAGAAAACGATTTACAGGGTCATGGAAAGCATTCTAAAGTTTCAGCGGGAATTTTTTGAGAAAGGAATAACCGCTATGAGACCCATGGTGCTGAGGGATGTTGCGCAGGATATAGGAATGCACGAATCGACAATAAGCAGAGTCACAACAAATAAATACGCTTTCACGCCTCAGGGAATATTTGAATTGAAATATTTCTTTAATAGTTCTATAAGCAGGACTGACGGAGAAGCTCTGGCATCTGCAGGCGTTCAGGAAATGATAAAAAAAATTATTGAAAATGAGGACCGCAAAAAACCTTACAGCGATGATAAACTCTCCGATATTCTTATGAATTCTAATATAAATATTGCCAGAAGAACTGTGGCAAAATACAGAGAAATACTAAAGATACTATCTTCAAACAAACGCAAACAGCCCTAAAGGAGGATTTCAGCATGCAAACATCCGTTACTTTTAAAAATCTTGATCCTTCTGACAATCTTAAATCGTATATCGGCGAGAAACTGGACAAACTTGATAAATTTCTTGACAACCCGGCAGAGGCTACGGTGGTTCTTTCGATAGAAAAATTCCGTCATATTGCCGAAGTAAATATTACGGGAGACAGGTTAAACATTTATGGAAAAGAAGAAACAAGCGATATGTACGCAGCGATCGATATGGTACTCGATAAGCTTGAAAAGCAGATAAAGAAAAACAAGCAGAAAATACGCAAACGGAGGGGCACTCCGAAAGACAAATCGATAACAGTAAGCAGGGAGGACAGCTATCCTGAAGAATCGAATACAGGGCAGATAAAAGTACGGAATATAGAATACAAACCGATGGATATTGAAGAAGCTGTTATGCAGATGGACCTTGTAAATGATAATTTCCTTGTTTTCACAAATGCACGGACAGATAAAATCAATGTGCTTTACCGGAGAAAAGACGGTGATTACGGCTTGATTCAGCCCATAAGCTGAAAAGATGCCCCGGAATAACCAAATATATATTTATAGTATAGGTATTTCCTTTTGGGACGCAGATGAACGCAGATATTAGAGATTTTAGTGACTGCACAGATGGATAGGCGGTAGGCATTCAGACGTAGATCCATGCGCAAGCGCTAACAGCCTCCAGACTCAATAGCCCGAGTAGTTACTAATTATCTGCGGATATCGGCGAAAATCTGCGTCCTAATATAAACTATTGGATATAATGGTATAAAATGAAAATTCTTGATGTATTGCGAAAAGAAACGATTCTTACCGACCTGAAAGCGAAAGATAAAAAAGGAGTTATTGAAGAGCTTGTTGCTTCTGTTTCACAAATAACAGGAATAAACAGCAGGGAGCTTGTTCAGGTTCTTCTTGAGAGGGAACGTCTCGGAAGCACCGGGATAGGAGGGGGAATAGGAATTCCCCACGGGAAACTGGCAAATCTCGAATCCCTTATCATGGGTTTTGGTTTAAGTCGTAAAGGCGTGGATTTCGAGTCGATGGATGGGCGGCCCACTCATCTTTTTTTCCTTCTTATAACACCCGAAAATTCAACTGGTCTGCATTTGAAGTTTCTTGCACGGATTTCAAGGATTCTGAAAAATGATTCCTTCAAAAAAAAACTTATGAAAGCCGCCGGCAGTAATGAAGTTTTATCTATTATCGGGGAAGTTGATGAAGATTTTTAAAAGCAGCCTTTTTTGACGTGAAAGATTTAAAAATATTTATTATTACCGGTCTCTCCGGATCGGGCAAAAGTACGGCAATTGCGGCATTTGAAGACGCAGGGTTTTACTGCGTAGACAACATGCCTGTTGCCCTCCTTCCCAAATTTCTGAAACTTCCGATCAAAAGCTCTGATGAAATCGCAGGGCTTGCCTTTGTAATGGATCTTCGGGAAAAAGGATTCTTATCAAAATACAAGTCTGTTTTCGATTCAATACGTCAAACCGGCTGTTATTTTGAAATTCTGTTTCTTGAGGCCGATGAAGAGATTTTATTGCAGCGCTTCAGCCAGACTAGAAGGCATCATCCCCTCTCGCACAGCAATACTCTTATTGAAAACATCAGAATCGAGAAAGAACAGCTCAAGGATTTGAAAACATGCGCAGACAGGATAATAAATACATCCAGATATAATGTCCACGAACTTAAATCCATAATTTCGGATATCGCACATAAAAGTAAAAGTATTTCACCGATGAGGATGCATGTACTCTCGTTCGGTTATAAGTTTGGAATACCAATTGACGCCGATCTTCTTATGGATGTCCGTTTTCTTGCAAATCCTTACTTTAAACCCGAGCTGAGAGACCTGGACGGAGAAAATGAAAAAGTAAGAAATTTTGTATTAAAAAACAGGAAAACAAAGACTTTTTTAAAAAAATATATTGATTTACTTGACTATTTAATCCCTTTATACGAAAAGGAAGGTAAGGCATATTTAACCATTGCTGTCGGATGTACGGGCGGCAGGCATCGTTCCGTCCCCATAGCCCGAACAATCTTTGAATATTTTAAAAAATCCGGGATACAGGCAGGTATCTCACACCGTGATATAGGCCGGTAAATGCCAAGACCGGATCAACGGTTATTTGAATAGTATAGGAATTTGCATTGGGGACGCAGATGAACGCATAAGTTTGGACTGAAGACTGTTAGGCTGTAGACTATTAGCTAACAGCCTACAGCCTGACAGCCTATCTATCTGCGGATATCGGCGAAAATCTGCGTCATATATTTAATACAAAGAAAACAGGAATCTCATGATACGAATCGTTGTCGTAACTCACAAACAGCTTGGAGATGCATTGATCGATGCAGCCGAATTTATTCTGGGCGCACGTCCCGACGGAGTGGTATCCGTTTCCATAAATATAAATGAAAATGCCGATAAGCTGAGGGAAAAAATATCCGAAGGCATAAAAAATGTCAACATGAAGGAAGGAGTACTTATTCTTACTGACATGTTCGGGGGAACTCCTTCAAATCTGAGCTATTCATTTCTTGAAGAAGGACGCACCGAGGTCATATCGGGAGTAAACCTTCCCATACTGATAAAGGCGATTAATACACGAAAGGATATGGATATAAGCAAGCTTGCCCAATGTATAGAGACCTATGGGAAAAAAAGCATCTCGCTTGCAAGCAGTATTTTGAAAGGAAACAAACGGAGTTAGATTATTGCATTGGAACCTTTCAATCCTTTCCCTGTATGATGTAGAGCAGATTCTTGAAATTGAAAAGGCATCCTTCAAAGCGCCGTGGTCACGTACATTGTTTCTTGAAGAACTGGCATGCAAAACTGCTTCTGATTATGTCGTTAAATTAACCGGCAGTGAAAAACATGAACCTGTAATAGCATATATATGTTCCCGCATCATCGGCTGTGAAATGAGTATTTTAAGGATTGCCGTCTCTCCAAAATTGCGGAATCTCGGAATCTCATCATGGCTTCTTGATGAGTGTTTTAAAATGGCACGGGATAAAGGCGTAACATCGGTTTTTCTGGAAGTAAGAGAGTCCAACAGAGCAGCCATAGCTCTTTATGATAAACAGGGATTCATTTCTATCGGGAAAAGACCCGCTTACTACCCGGAAACTGGAGAGGACGCGGTTGTCCTCATGAAAAAGCTGACTTGACGCCGTTTATTATTTACGGCTTCGTGTTCTTCGTGCTCTTCGTGGTTTTAATTTACATTTTTCGGATTTCGAAATCGGGATCTCGGATTTTTTTCCGGCAATGCCGGGTCAGGAGACATTTATGAATAACCGCAGACCATTTATTGCAGGAAACTGGAAAATGTACAAAACCTGCGCCGAGGCTGTTGAAACCGCAAAAAAACTGGCCGGTCTTGTATCAGGTGTAACCGATGTCGATGTTATGATCGCCCCGCCCTTCACCGCCCTGGCGCAGGTCCATGAAGCAATAAAAGAGAGTTCTGTCATGCTGGGCGCGCAGAATATTTTCTGGGAAAAGGAAGGCGCGTATACCGGAGAAATTTCACCTCAAATGGTTGCTTCGGCAGGATGCAGATATGTTATCATCGGACATTCGGAACGGAGACAATTTTTCGGCGAAACAGACCTGTCCGTTAACAAAAAGATAAGGGCTGCAATAAACAACAGCCTTGAACCGGTTCTTTGCATAGGTGAAACGGAAAAAGAGCGGGATGCAGGTGATACATTTAATATTCTTGACAAACAGATAAAAATGGGGTTAGAAGGCTTCTCTCCGGATGACCTGCAACCCATGATTCTGGCATATGAGCCGGTCTGGGCAATAGGAACCGGCAAAACGGCAACAAACAGCCAGGCTCAGGAAGTTCACCAGTTTATCCGCAATCTTGTTGAGAAGCTTTTCGGGAAAAAGATTGCCGGATCGGTAAGAATACTGTATGGTGGAAGCGTAAAACCTGAAAATGTAAAAGAGTTGATGTCGATGCCGGATGTTGACGGAGCCCTTGTCGGGGGGGCAAGCTTAAACGCTGAAAAATTTGCAGAAATTATAAAATATAAAAAATCATGAAAACAGACAAGCTGGATTAATATGTCAATTTTATTAATTATATTACATGTTGTTGTTTGCATAGCGATCATAATGATCGTTCTGCTCCAGACCGGAAAAGGGGCCGATATGGGTGCAGCCTTCGGCGGAGGTTCCAGCCAGACCCTTTTCGGAAGCACAGGCGCCTCCACTTTCTTAAGCAAGGCAACAACGATTATAGCCATAATATTCATGATCACCTCTCTCTCTCTTGCTTATATTTCAGGACACAAAAAGGGAAGTTCGATCATGACGGATATTAAGGCGCCAATCGAGCAGAAAGCGGAACAAACAGGAGATGTTGCACCTGTAAATCAAACAGCGCCTGTGAAACTGCCGGATGCAACTGAAAAGAAATAAAAATGCCGGAGTGGTGGAATTGGCAGACACGCTATCTTGAGGGGGTAGTGGACTAAATCCGTGCCGGTTCGAGCCCGGCCTTCGGCACCATAAAAAATACAGGGGGTTAACTGATTCATCGGTTAACCCCCTTTCATTTTCGAGGGCACTTGGTCAACGGTTTGGTCAACACTTTTCAGAAAGCCTTCCATTTGGTGAAGTGGTATAGGTATAGCGGACACCTCGATAGGTGTATTAAAGGATAGGGAGAGCTGTCATGTCAGAAGAGGGTATTAATCTGGAAAGAAAAGGCAAGATTGCTGTTTTAACCATAGATCGTCCTCAGCGAAGGAATGCGTTTAATGAACAGATGTTTTCCGGCCTTGAGAAGGTAACAGGCGAATTGAAAAAAAATATGCCGCGTTGTTTGGTAATAACGGGAGCCGGAGACAAGGCATTCAGCGCCGGGTTTGACGTAAGCCCGGATAACCCAATGGTTTCAAATATTGCCGGGTCAGCGGGTAAGCAGGATAGTGCTCCGGCAGAAAGGGTAATCGGACAGGTGCGGAAAGCAGTGGACGCGTTTTTTTCCCTGCCTGTACCGATCATAGCGGCCATAAATGGCCTGGCTTATGGCGGAGGCGCTGAACTGTCGGTTAGATGTGATATGCGGGTCATGGATCCTGATGCGGTGATATGCTTTTCGGAGGTTCGGCTGGGGCTGATGCCGGACTGGGGAGGCGGGCCGGCGCTTGTGTGGCTGATAGGGCCCTCAAGGGCTGCTGACTTGATTCTAACTGCCCGCAGGGTTGAAGCCGGTGAAGCGCTGCGCCTGGGTCTTGTGAACCGGGTCAGCAAGCCTGGGCAGTCACTCGAAGAAGCCGTCTCACTTGCTGAAATGATTGCCGTAAACGGGCCGAGGGCTGTCGGCCATGCCCTTTCAGTGATACGGCAGAGCATGAATCTTCCTTTCCGCAAGGCGCTCGATCTGGAAGCCGAAAAAGCTGTTTCTCTTATCATGTCCGGTGAATGTATTTACGGTGTGACAGCCTTTTTAGAAAAAAAGAAACCTGAGTTTCCGGATATCGTATGAGGTCTTTGCGTAACACCTCGTTAAAGGCCGGATTGGGATATGGACTGATGTGTGCCGCCGGAATTTTTTTTATCTCCGGCAACGACAGATAATCCACATCCGCCGGCGTTGTAAAAAGCTTTGAGGGACTTGGGGCGCGTTCGTACAGAGCATGCTTGACAGGGATTTTTGTGGTAAGGGATATTCTCAATAATTGAAATTCCCTGCTGCAAGTTCGCCCGCCATATCCGCCATAAAGATTGGCGGACGTGCC
>JAUYEO010000158.1 GCA_030689795.1 Desulfobacterales bacterium
CCGACTGCACATAATAGCAGGAAAAGAAAACCGGTGACGATTATACTACCACGAATCCGATTATTTAATCTCATTATATAACCCTGAAAACTTATCTGAGTAGATTTACAGGATTAACAGGATAATTTATCAGACCGCTCCGGAAGAGCGGTCTGAAACAATCCTTACGCCGCACGACTCACGCCTTTCGATGTCCTATATTCGGCTTCTTCGCCGCAGGCAACATCTTGTCCATCCTGTTAATCCTGTCTAAAAAATCTTAAGTCCGCAATGCTGTATAGCGCTCTCATCAAGCATCGGCGCCAGCCCCCCTCTGTCTTTCGGAACAAATCCGGCAGCTTTTTCCCATACCTCGTCATCTTCCATACAGAAATAAACAAGAACATCCGGCGCTATCTCTTTTATCCACGCAACCATTTTTTTATAAATATCAATCCTCAATGGCTTGAAATATCTCATTTTACCATCAAGTCCCGTAATGAATTCACCGTAGGGAATTTTTGAATCCGGAAACCGTTTTCGGATTATTGATTTAAGCGCGGGCATAAAGCGGAATGTGCCTATACTTATCCATACTATATTGTCGGGAGAAACATATGAAAAGATGCTTTGGATAACCTTTTTATATTCTTCTTCGCACCCATCGTACAGGATCACGGGATCAAAGTGAAATGAAACAGGATATCCCCAGGACTCGCATACCGCTGCAGCCTTAAGCCTTGCGGTAAGTGAAGAAGTGCGGCGTTCCTGCTCTTTTATTACCCTTTCCGTATTTAAAGACCAGGAGACTATCGTTTTGCGGTTATGGCGAAGCCCTTTCAGAAGATCGATGTCGGTTGTTTTTGTCTTAAGCTCAAGAACCGCCCTCGATTGCTTCGAGAATTCAGGCACAAGGATAGTTGAAAGATCCGTCCATCTTTCCCATATCATGCTGTCTGTGAACTCCCCCGTTCCCACTCTTGAGATAGCTTCCTTCTTAAAAAGCGTATCTATTTCCTTTATAAGATCTTCATGGTTTACAAAGAACTGGAGAACAGGAGGGTGAAAATACGATTGGAGGATGCAGTATGAACAATCCATGCTGCAGAAAGTTCCGATATGCAGAATCTTATATCCGCAGCATGTGTAATAACTTGTTCCCGGACATTCTTTTATGAAAGAGCCTCTGTTTTTTGTTATGTAGAGAGTCTCTTTCGCCTGTTGAATGGGATACTCTGAACCGGATATGAATTCATATATTTTATCCTGACTTCCGGCTGTTTCACATGGCATATTGTATCGCTGAAGCATCGATTTCGCAGCAGGAAAGTCAACAGCATTTTCATCTATAAAAAGTTTTGTAATCTTCAAATTACCCGGCTACTCGCCCCCTCGAACCCTTCTTTTTTACGGCATCCCTGTAAATTCAAAGCCCAGTTTAGTCTGTATTTTTTCGATTTTCTTGAATATCTCTTTTAACATGGTCTGCTCCATTCTGGAAAGCTTTTTGGGATTGATATAATTATCCGGTTTCGATTTTTCATCGATTATCGATGTTATCTGCCTGACGAACCTTAGCTGCATCATGAAGCTGTATGCCTGGTCAATTTCATTGTAGTCCTGCCAGGTTAGTACTTTTTTTAAATAGAGCTGATAGAGCCTCTCCTGAGTGTTTGTTTCTTCAATACCGTTCTTTAACGCATATATCCTTGCAAAATCTACAATCGGCGTCATGGCGCTTTTAATATCAAGCGCATCCCGGTGTTCGCCCTTTGATTCGACAACAAAATTACGAAAAAAACCTATTGGAGGTCTGAAGTACAGTGCGTTTTCCGAAAGATGCCGGAAAAAGCCTGCCCATCCTCCAAGTGATTTTAAAAGGTATTTCCTTAATTGTACGGTAAGATTTGAATCACCGTAAGCGCATCTGAAATCGAAAAAGATGCTTGATTTAAGCAGATCTTCCGCTTCGGCAGTGTGTATCCAGGAACTGAAGTATTTTTTCCAGACAGACAAAGGCCGGCACCACTTGGGGTTCCTGGCCATGACATCGCCTTTACAAAACTCGTAGCCTGCCATGTCCAGCCACGTACAGACTTTCTCTCCGAAATTTAAAAAATATTCCCTGACTCCATCTTCTTTATCTTCCGGAACATCATCAAAAATTATTGCATTATCCTGATCGGTTTTTAAAGTCTGTTCTTTTCTCCCCTCGCTTCCCATTATCATGAATACAAACGGAGCAGGAGGAGGGCCAAGATCATTAATTGCAAATCCGATGATTTTGTTCAAAATCGTATCCGAAACGGTTGTAATAAACCGGGTGACGTTTTTCGCTTTTGCTCCGTTGTTGATAAGCGCCTGTATCAGTTTCGGCAAACGACTGTGTTTGTCTATGATTTCATCGATACTGTTTGCAGTGACTATTTCCCGCACAACAAAAAAAGGAGATTGACCCTGTGCGGTTAAAAGGTCTCTGTTCGTTACAATGCCTGTTACCTTTCCATCCGTATCGGTAACCGCTATGTGTTTTATATTCTGCTGGATCATCGCCATGAAAGCTTCAAATACAAGAGACTGCCCCGATATTTTGCATAAAGGAGAAGACATTATATCTGCGGCAGGAAGTTTTATGTCGTAACCTTTTGCGATTACTTTTTTTCTCAGATCATTATCGGTGACAACACCGATAAATTCTCCGGCGCTATCTTTTACAAAGATGGAACTGCAGCTCTGTTTGCTCATAATGGATGCCGCATCCTGAATCGACGTGTCTTTTCCGCAATAAACAAGCCTGCTGTTTGTAACTGCCGATATAGCTTGGTTAAGAAACTGCAAGGCCTCTTCCTTCGGCTGAATGTTCTTTGCTATTATCTCGGCATATGATTTATCCAGCATCCTCTTTCCGAAAGTATCCGTGAAATAATCTGAAAAGGCTTCGTATCTTCTGCAGATATCCAGGAACCTTTTCTGGGGCAGAATATAAAAATAGGTATTCTCATTCGTTTTAAGTGTCCTTACGGCTATCCCGTCATTTAACAGCATGGTGATGCCGCCGTACAGATCCCCTTCTCCAAGGATACCAATAAGTGATTTCCTGCCTTTATCTTCAAAATACCGTTCCGCCGCCCCTTTTTGAATTATATACAGATGGCCTACCCTCGATTCGCCCTGGATGAATAAAACCGTGTTTTGGGGATAATAGACCGTTGAGAGTTCGGAAGCTATTTTTTCGATCTCTTCTTCAGGAAGAAACGAGAAAGGAACGATGCCTGTCAGAAACTGGAATGCCTGCCCGGCTGCTATTATTGAAGCATAAGATTCATCCAGCATGCGCCTGCTGAAAGTCTCCATGAAATAATCATAAAACATCTTGAAGCGGGTGCATAAATCCAGAAACTTTTTTTTGGGTATTACATAAATGGTTGAATCCTGACATACCGTTGCGGTGCGTATTGAAAGACCGGCATTCATCAGTATCGAGATTCCGCCAAAAATATCGCCTGCCTTCATGAAACCGCTTAAAACTTTTTTGCCCTGCTTATCAAAATATAATTCAACAAGGCCATCTTTTATAATATAAACATTTTCTATTTTCGTAATATTCTGAACCGCCAGAACCGAGTCTTTGGGATATATGCTGATGGAAACAGATTCGGCAACCTGCTGCAGCTCTTTTTCGGGCAGTTTGGAAAACGGCGAGATACCCGATAAAAAATCCGTAACATCTTTATTCATTCACACCTCGACTCCTTGACCCCTTAATATCTAAAATAACAAAAACTTATCTGATTTACAGGATTAACATGATAATTTGTTAAACCACATTGTCCCCCTCGCCGCAGGCGACACAATCCTGTCAATCCTGTTAATCCTGTCTAAAACCTTTTTCCTGTTTTTTTTCAGTATTTAATTTTCGCAAACTGAGTTTTTTGTGAGGCGTCGCGGGCCTGCTTTAAAGTGTATATCCCCATTTTCGCCAGAAGAGGAATAAGTTTTACAAATAATTCCCCTGTTGCGATTGCATCCCCCAAAGCGGTATGCCGTCCGATTATACTGACTCCAAGTCTTGCTGCAATCGCTTCCAGGCTATGGTTGGCATGCGCCGGGTGAACAATCGCCGAAAGAAGCATTGTGTCGAGAACAGGATTGATGAATTTTGTCTTTGAAGATAATTCCTTCATTTGAAGCATCCGCATATCAAACGCGGCGTTATGCGCCACCAGTACAGTGCCTTCGGCAAATCGGAAGAGCCTGAGAAGAACCTGTTCAATCGAAGGCTGATTTTGCAGCATATGCTGTTCAATCCCATGGAATCGTATCGATTCAAAAGGCAAGGTGCGTCCAGGATTGACAAGCTGGTCGAAGTTTTCATCACGCAGCAGATGATTGTTTACTATCCGGATGGCTCCTATGGATATTATTTCATCTTCTTCCGGATTGAGCCCTGTCGTTTCGGTGTCAAAAACAGTATAAATGAGTTCAGTTAAAGGGCGATTATCCATCTCAGGAACCTGTCCGGGCTGATTGAACAGGTCAAAGTCGTAATAAACCGGGCGGCTCTCCGGCAGGATCGTCAGGTTTCTGATGTTTTCGGAAGCGCTCTCCCCGGTAGAAGGCAGGAGCAGGCGGATGCATGACCGGTTGGCGGCATTTCTGTCGACAAAAGAGAATGCTTCAGCCTCATGATGTTTCATTATATCTTTTAAGATCAGAGGTTTTCCCTCTTTTTCAATTCTGATTATCTTCTTATCAAGCACCCTGAAAGTTTCTATTTTCAGAGGATTGCCTTCCCATGTGATATTTATTATTACGAACTTGTTATTGCATTCTATATTGCAACCGAATTCCTCTTGTCCGGTTTCATTTTTCAGCTCTTCCAGTAAAAACAGGAAAGCTGTTATCATAGAATAGGTATCTACTTTAATCCAGCAGGGAAGATCAGGTTTAACATAGTGAATAATCACTCCCGGTTTTTCTTCAGCCTTCTTTCTGACTGTTTCAACGAGATCTCCAGCCGACATCTTCACAAGCGGCCACATGCTGTTAAAGCGGCAGGAATAATTAAAAAAAGTTTCATCGATCATATTCCCGAGAGTTATTGATTCCTGGTGAATAATCCTTGTAAACTCATCAAACTGCTCTTTTTTTGTATCGGGATATTCGAGCACGATCTCTATTGCCGACCTTATTCCCGCAATTGAAGCCCTTACGCCTCTTGTAAAGGAAAGAAGAAGGGAATCAAAACGGCTCTCTTTTTCAAGCTTTTCGGTGATATCTTCGAGTATAAGTATAAACCCCGTGAATTGTTTAAGATGATTCAATACAGGCACAGCTTCGGCACGAAGCAGCTTGTCTTCTCTGCTGACCGTTATAAATGAAGAAACATTCTTGTTCTCTTCCTTCAACCCTGCCGCTATTTCATCAAGAGCATGAACCAGAAGTTTTTTTTCGATAATACCGAAAACAGAGCGCCCTATTCCGACAAGCCCGTTTTGGACATTCTGTTCCGGTTTCCCGTCCGATCCGCTTTCAAACAACTGCTTTGCTCTTTTGTTGTATAATATGATCTGGCCGTCGGAATTGCATATCAGGATACCTTCAGATAATTCGGACATGACTGCGGCAAGAATATTTCTCTCTTTTTCGGATTCCGTTCTCGCGAAATGAATCATCTCGTCGACATGTTGCCGGAGATTTTCATAACGATCCGCGCCTTCATTTATAGCCTGGGCAAGGCGGATTATTTCACCGCTCCCTTCTATTTTAATACGGTGCGACGGATTAACTGAATTGATGATATGGGTTTCATCTGTGAGCTTTTTTGCAGGGAGTATATAGACATGGAGAATCCCGTCCATAACAAAGACAAAGCATGCCATTATTAAGAAAACGGCAGTGAAAACATAAACAAAATTCCGCTCGATAATGCTTATTAATAAGGTTTTTTGATCGGGCGCCAGTTGCTGCCAGAATATCCATCCCACATAATAAAACATCATGCAGGTGATTACAGCGGATACCGCAACAAACCACCAAAATTTGTTAAAGGGATTCATCGGTTAGTATCCAGGACTTCCCTGACTTTCTGTATTATTTCTGCATTGGCAAAAGGTTTTGTAACATATGCATCGGCGCCAAGCGCCAGGCCTTTTGCTATATCCACCTCACGCCCCATGGCGGAAACAAAAATAATTTTGATGTCTTTCCAGTTCGGATTGCTCCTTACCATCTGGCAGACTTCGAAACCATCTATTATGGGAAGCATTATGTCAAGAAGAATAAGGTCCGGATTGAATGATATGATTTTTTCGATAGCCTCTTCTCCGTTATAGGCGGCCATAACCTGATAACCCTTTTGTTCCATTAGAAATTCCAAGGGAACGACGATACTCTGTTCATCATCTGCAATCAGTATTTTTGGCGGCATACATATCCTTATATACGAAAACAATAAAAGAGTAAAGCCCGAAAAGATTGAAGATGTGAGAGAGAGCTTTAAATATCTCTCATTGGGGTTTAGCAGGGGTAATGGGCTTTGGCCTTCCGCAAGAATGCGATTCGGGCTCCGCCAACGGCAGCAAATTCGCTTCCATGAAATCCGGGCAGCCCCAGTGGATATACGCCCACGAAGCCATGATTTCGGCTCTGCCTGTGTCTCTTTGTTGACAATCAGGGGGCGTTGATATGTTTCCTTAAAAATTTCTTGCGAAAGGCCAAAGCCCATTACCCC
>JAUYEO010000165.1 GCA_030689795.1 Desulfobacterales bacterium
GCCATAGCGCCGGACTGGGCCCTCGGCGCCTTGTTCGGGGCAGGTGGTTTTGCGGGAATGTATCTTGGCGCAAGATTGCAGAAATATATGCCGGCAAAAGTCATCAAGGTCATCCTTGCACTCGCCATAACTTTCCTTGCGGTCAAATACATAGCAGGCATATTCTGAGAGATCTTTGCATAACGCCCTCTTTTGCCCGATTACTGCGTCAGGCTCAAATTTCAATCCTCGAAATACTCAATGTATTCCTGCGGTTGAAATTATCGCCTTCCTTGTATTTGGCCAAAATTGGACGTTCTTCAAAGGTCTCTCCGCAAGTTAACAAGCCAGACCTTTGTCACTGCATGCATGTGGCAGAGGTCTTTTTTTTTGGGTAAAATCATGAACCGATCGAAGTCTCGATAAAGGAAAATCAAAGACAATGGAAGCCTTGACCGACAAAAAAAACGGATCATTCCACTGGCACCAAATTGATCCGGAAGAGGTGACGGAAAGACTCCAATCCTCCGGAAACGGTCTCACTCGGGAGGAAGCCCGGGGGCGACTGGAGAGCTTCGGCCCCAACAAACTCATCGAGAAAAAACGTAAATCGTTGTGGATGATGTTCCTGTATCAGTTTAAGGATTTCATGATTCTGGTGCTGATCGCCGCCGCCGTGGTGGCCGGAGTCATCGGCGAGCCCTCGGATACTATCGCCATCGCCGTGATCGTGCTGCTAAACGCCGTACTCGGATTTATCCAGGAATACCGGGCCGAAAAGGCCATGGCCGCCCTGAAAAAGATGGCGGCTCCTTCGGCGACCGTAATCCGAGACGGGCGGACCGAGAAGATCACCGCGGACCAGCTCGTTCCCGGAGACCTGGTTATCCTGGAGGCCGGCCAGGTGGTGCCGGCCGATATCCGGCTGACCGAAGCGGTCCATCTCCGGACCGAAGAGGCGGCCCTGACCGGTGAATCCGTGCCGGTGGAGAAGCAAACCGAGGCGTTGCCGGAAGAGCATTTACCTATCGGCGACCGGAGAAACATAGCCTATAAAGGGACCCTGGTCACCTACGGGCGAGGGCAGGGACTGGTGACGACCACCGGGATGCAGACGGAACTCGGACGGATCGCCGTCCTGCTCCAGGCCCAGGAAGAGGGGAAGACACCGCTCCAGAAGCGGCTCACCTCCTTCGGGAAGAAGATCGCTTACGCGGTGTTGGCCATTTGCGCTATTGTCTTTGTCGCCGGACTTCTCCGGGGCGAACCGCCACTGTTGATGCTGCTCACGGCCATCTCCCTGGCGGTGGCGGCCATCCCCGAGGCCCTGCCGGCGGTCATTACCATCACGCTGGCCCTGGGCGCTAAAAAACTGGTCAAGCAGCAGGCTTTGATCCGGAAACTGCCGGCGGTGGAGACCCTGGGGTCGGTTACCTATATTTGCTCCGACAAGACCGGGACACTGACCTTGAATCGAATGACTGTGGAGGAGGTTTATGCCGACGGGCGTCTGTTCCGGTCAGAAGAACTTCCGACGGCCGACCCGGAAAGCGCGGAAATGCCTCTTTCAGGCTGGAAACCCACGGGGATGCTGCTCACGGCCCTGGCCCTTTCCAATGACGCCCGTCTGGACGCCTCCGGCGCCGTCCTCGGCGATCCGACCGAGGTGGCCCTATTCAACCTGGCCCGGGAAAAGGGCTTCCTTCGGGAAAAACTCAATGAAAAGTTTCCCCGGCTGGCCGAGATCCCTTTCGACTCGGACCGAAAACTGATGACCACCTTTCATCCCTGGGAGAACGGCCGGGTGATTTCTTTCACCAAGGGGGCGGTTGAGGAAATATTGAAGCGCTCCGAAAAAGCGTTTACCACACGGGATCAGGATGAAGCCGATCGGTCGAAAATCATGGAGATCGCCGACCGGATAGCCGGGGACGGCCTGAGGGTGTTGGGTTTCGGTCTGCGGTTCTGGGACGGCCTCCCGAACCCGTTGACCTCGGAAGAAGTTGAAACGGGGCTGGTGTTAGTCGGGATCATCGGGATGATGGATCCGCCCCGGCCGGAGGCGCGGGAGGCCGTGGCTATGTGCCGGTCCGCCGGTATCCGGCCGGTGATGATAACCGGGGACCACCCGCTGACGGCCAGAGTGATCGCCCGGCGAATCGGGATCATAGATGGGGACGGAAAAGCCATTATGACCGGCCGGGAACTCGAACAGCTTTCCCTGGAGGAATTCGAAAACCGGGTAGAAAAGATACAGGTTTACGCCCGGGTCGCTCCGGAGCAGAAGTTGAAGATCGTCAAAGCCCTGCAGGATAAGGGTCAATATGTGGCCATGACCGGGGACGGGGTCAACGATGCCCCGGCGCTGAAGCGGGCGGATATCGGCATTGCCATGGGTATAACCGGCACCGATGTATCTAAAGAGGCCTCCCACATGATTCTGATGGACGATAACTTCGCCACCATCGTGAAAGCCGTGCGGGAAGGACGCAAGATTTACGACAATATCCGCAAGTTCATCCGCTATCTCCTGACCACGAATTCCGGGGAAATCTGGACCCTCTTTCTGGCCTCCTTTCTGGGGCTACCCATTCCGCTGCTGCCGATCCACATCCTGTGGATCAATCTCGTGACCGACGGTCTGCCGGCCCTGGCCCTTTCGGCCGAGCCTGAAGAAAAAGACCTGATGAAACGGCCGCCTCGGGACCCCAGGGAAAGCATCTTTGCCCAGGGATTAGGCATCCATGCGATCTGGGTCGGGCTCCTCATGGCCGGCGTTGTTCTCGGACTGCAGGCCGGAGCCATCCACCACGGCGATACCCATTGGCAAACCATGGTATTTACCACGCTCTGTCTGCTCCAATTGGGCCACGTGCTGGCCATCCGTTCGGAACGGATGTCGATTTTTAAACAGGGGCTTTTATCCAATAAGCCGTTGCTGGCCAGCGTCCTACTGACGCTGCTGCTCCAGATGGCGACAATTTATATACCGGCACTGAACCCGGTGTTTAAAACCGAACCGCTGACTACCGGGGAATTGTTCCTGGTGTTTGGGCTTTCCAGTTTGGTTTTTGTGGCCGTGGAAATTGAAAAATTTTTTAAAAGACTTCGAACAAGGATGCCTGATCAATAACAGGAGGTGCGCGTGAATACCCTGAAAACCCATGGATGCCGACCCGGCAACAGCTCAGATGTTTATTGTCAATCCTCTTTCCGGAGGAGGTTTATTGAAGCTTTTCAGCACCCACCCACCAATGGAGCAAAGGGTAGCCGGACTTGAGGCTATGAGATCAGGATCATAAACGAAGAGGCTCAAAAACAATGACGGCGCTTTTTCTTAAAAGTCTCAGACAGGTAAAGAAGGTCATCATAGCGGTGGTCGGTTTTACGGTGTTAGCCATTGGCCTGGTGATGATTGTTTTGCCCGGTCCGGCGTTTATCGTCATCCCGGCGGCCCTGGGCATCCTATCAACGGACTTTGCCTGGGCAAAAAATTTAGTCAAAAAAGTGAGAAGTAAAATCCCGAAAACAAGTAAAATCAAAGGAGGAAGCAGCCATGGTATTGAAGCCGACTGAAAAGGAAGAAGAATACTTTGCCAGGATGGAGTTTGAAAGAAAAAAGAAAATCGAAGAGGAAAAGCACAAAAAGCTGGCCGAAGAGGAAAAGAAAAGACTTAAGGAACTTCATTTTATGAGATGCCCCAAATGTGGTATGGAGCTTTTAGAAATTGATTACAGATCTATTAAGATTGATAAATGCTCCGAATGCGATGGAATCTGGCTGGATGCCGGAGAGATGGAAAGGGTCTCAACGCTTGAAAAGGCAGGACTTGACAAATTATTCAGTGTCTTTAAGAAGTAGAGATGGAGTCACCGGTATCCAAAGGAAGTCGGGCGCAAAAGAAACCCCACAGCAGAGACTGTAGGGTATTAACAACTTAAATCAAACGGAGGCAGCAAGATGGATGAAAGAGATGTATACAGAGCTAAGGATGCAATGCAGTCTGCAATGAAGAAAGGACCTATGAGGGTGGCGCTGATTATTGGAGCAATTCTGATGTTTTTTATGTTTTTACAGCCATGGGTTCAGATTGGTGCAGGTCAAAGAGGGGTTGTCCTTGATTTTGGCGCTGTTCAGAAGGATGTGCTTGGAGAAGGGCTGCATTTCAGGGTGCCTGTAATGCAGGAAATTGTCCGGATGGATGTCAAGGTGCAGAAGGCAGAGACAGCGGCGGCGGCGGCCTCGGCTGACCTCCAGGATGTAAGCTCGACCGTTGCGATTAACTATCATATAATTCCAGACAAGGCAAATATTGTCTATCAGTCCATCGGCATACACTTTAAAGAGCGAATTATAGACCCTGCAGTACTGGAGGTGGTAAAGGCTGTGACAGCCAAGTATTCAGCGGAAGAGCTTATTACAAAGAGGCCGGCGGTGAGCGATGCAATGAAACTGTCCCTTACTGAAAGGCTCCTTGCGCACAACATGGCAGTTGATGCATTCTCTATCGTGGGTTTCAGCTTCTCCAAGATATTTATGGAAGCTATTGAGTCAAAGCAGACAGCAGAACAGCTCGCACTAAAGGCAAAGAGAGACCTCGACAGGATAAAGATAGAGGCAGAGCAGACGATCACAGCAGCAAGAGCAGAGGCAGAGTCCCTGAGGCTGCAAAGGGCAAATATTTCGCCGGACCTTATAGAGCTTAGAAAGATAGAGGCCAATCTCAAGGCTATAGATAAATGGAATGGGATCCTCCCGCAGGTTACAGGCGGTGGGGCAGTGCCATTTATAGGTGTGGGAGATATACAAAAGAGATAAACGAATAATCATAAGAAAGCAGAGAATTCCATTGTTTAGATATGTTATTCTGCTTACTATTGCAGGTATTGTGGGGAGCATTATAGCTATAAGAAAAGAGCGCAACCCGATGTGGTGGTTTATACTATGCGCCTTTTTCCCTTTGCTTATTATTGTTATTGCATTGCTTTCACCTCTGGTATCTAAAGGATATACCAAAAAATGTCCCTACTGCGCAGAGATTATTAAAGAAGATGCAATAGTTTGCAAGCATTGTGGCCGGGAGTTGCCCATAGAGATGATCAAGGTTCAAAGCAAAATGTGACCGGGAATACTTGCAACCGAATTAGGATATTGCTCATCAGGCGGATATCGGGGAACATCTCTTGATATATAAAATTTTATATATCAATCAGGCAAAAACCTTCGTCATCCGTTATTTTTAAAATCCATATCCTGAAAATAATACGCCATGGATGCATCAGTTTTTTGAACTTCTCCGGTCAACAAAAAGTGCTTGTAATTTTTCAGGAACATTACTTTATGAACGGCAAGCGATCTGCCCGGGATACTCCCGATAGATATCTGGCGTATGTGAGAATATGCAAAGTAGCCCATGTGGAGGATTATTAATGAACAAACAAGAGCTATAAGCCGTAAACGGATTTTCGGTCGCCATGATAAAAAGTCGATATGCTCCATTCTTACTACAAGGAAACTTAAAAACGCCACCATAGACGGGCAAAAATAACGGGGAAATCCATCTCCAAGATGCGGTGTTATAATAAAACCAAGAAACAAAATAGTTGCCCATAAAAGCAGAATCATATGTGTGAAATGAGTGCTTAACAGTTCCTTCAGGAACCGGCGCAGGATATAACCCGACATCATAAATACCAATATAAATGGAAAGAGCCATGGGATACGATAAATAAAAGCGTAAATATAATTTCTGTGCGGTTCGTAACCGAACGAATACATGAGGTAAATGCCTTGAAGATAATTAAATGGATCGATGAAAAAATGTAACAGGGATCCTACTGCTGTTCCGATCAGCGCTGAAACAGAAATAAACCAGAAATGAGGGAATTTATGCGATGATGCGGAATACAAAATCATGGTTCCCAGAATGGCCGCTATAAAAGCAATAGTCCACTCATTTTTCCCCATTGCCGATATGAACCCGCATCCGAAAAGTATGGCAGTGCGCAAGGGGAGTGATTTCAAACGGGGAATAACTGCTAAACCCATGGCACAAAATGTTGTTAAAAGCACTCCGATGTTGCCGTCATAAATAGTCTGATGTGCACCTCCTACCAAAAGCGGACAAGTTCCCAAAAAACCGATAAAAATAACCGGGAGACTAACTTCTCCCCACCTTTTTCGCTTGAATAGCCAGGCTCCCATAAGTATCGTCGGAAGCATTGAGATAACATAGGTTATATAAAAGGGTAAGCGTGCT
>JAUYEO010000171.1 GCA_030689795.1 Desulfobacterales bacterium
ATGGGTCACTACATTGACCATACAAAGTATAGGTTATAATCATTTCAGATAGTTGAAAAGCATGAACCCGTGATTTATGGCAGAAAAAGCCGCTCCGATCATAATTTTGGCGAACTTGGGTTAGGTTCAATAAACCAGCAAAATAACGGTATCAAGGATAATCTAAAACCTGAAAATCATGCTAATGATTCTTTTCAGAAAGAGAATTTGCTTATCCGTATCAAAAAATCTGAAATTAACAAGGGAAATAATTAATTGTAATCAGATACAGACGAATTCAGGCTGGACCGTCATCACGAAACACACATTCAAAGAGCAATAAAAAAGGGACAGTCGCAAAGCGGGAAAAAATGATTTAATGAATAATTTCAGAAATTCTTTCCTTCCAACTTACAATATTTTTTATATTCGAGACAAAATAAGTCGTCCGTTATGATTCGCCAATAACTTGCAAGATCACCATCAAAGTTATCAACCATCACAGGGATGAGGGGTTGAGGGTGTTCGTGTTGGGAGGCCAGAGGCCTTCCCTTTTAACCCTTTTTTCTATGACATCCGTGGAAATGCCAAAAGCTTTACATAGTGTTGGAGAAACTCTTGACAAAACCGCATCAGAATCATTCTTTAAAAACTCTGTAAGATTATTTGATTTTATAATTTTGATAACTTTTTCCACTTCAGAGACAAGTTCCGCATGGGGTACCAATAACCTTCCGGCAAATTCATTTGCCTGCCATTCAAAGTTGCGATATTCATTTTCAGGAATATTAATAATAAAGTATTTCCAATCTTTTGCCGAAACAAAGTCTATTCTGGAATAATAGTCTTTATGAAGAAAATAATGACCAAGTTCATGTGCAAATGAAAACCGCATACGATTGGCAAACTTTTCGTTGATGTAGAAATCATGGTCAACAACAATGCCTGTCAAATCTGTTTTTAAGTACGCGTCCATGTCGACTGTGGAAAAAAGATTATGTTTTGGTTCAATATCGAGCTTCAATCTCAGTTCAACAATTTTTTCCGTATCAACCGGCAATATTCCTTCCGGCCAATATATGCTTCTAATTTCATCCGCAGTTTTCCAGAGGTCATTTTTATCAATCCATTTACACTCAAACTCATAAGGTTCCAAATATCAACCCTCCTTCCTGACCATCTCGATCAATTTATCCAGTTCTTCAGATGAAGGCTTATCGCTTCTGAGTGTGCGAAAGAACATGGGAAGTGATTTTAATATTCTCTCATCTGAGCGGATATCCTCCGGAATAATTCCAGCGTCGATATTGGCAATGTCTTTCATTTCTTTCCATTGTTCCGATCCGACCTTAATATCTAAAAGCTGAGCAATTTTCTGCAATTTTCCATCATCCTGAGGCGGCGCCAGCAAGCCTCGTTCGATTTTACTCCAATTGCTGGCATCAACTTCCATCAGTTTGCAAAACTCCCTGAGACTTATGTTCTTGTTGATTCTTTTTTCCTTAATAAATTCTCCAAACATAGCCTTTCTCCTTTCTTTTGATATAAATTTCGTCAGGATGGAGATTGTATGGTTATATTTATACCACGTGGTAAAATTAATACCACACAATAAAAAAGTCAAGAACTTATTATTGATGAGTTCGTTGGAAGGGATAGTTGCAAAGCAAAAGAAAATGATTTAATGAAGAATTTCAGAACTTCTTTCCTTCCAACTTACAATATTTTATTATTATGCAAAATTAATATTGCAGGAGGGGCATGCCGAATCAAAATTTATTATCAATGGGAAGCAAGTCTTTTGAAGACCTGAAGAAAATAAATGAGTATGGAGCAGAGTATTGGAGTGCCAGGGAAATTCAGCCTCTTTTGGGATATATGCAATGGCGGAGATTTGAAAACGCCGTTAAAAGGGCGATAACCTCCTGTAAAAATTCAGGGAATGGACCTCAACATCACTTTGCCGGCGCCGGCAAACCGATAGAGGGCGGAAAAGCAAGTATTCACTGTACAAGAGAATTATTGTTAAATGTTATTTATAAATACGGGAGGGTGATATGACAGCAACTGCCGAGGATATCAAAAAACAGGCGTTGGCCGACTTTTCAAAGTATGTTAATCCCCAGAAAGCAAGGGTGCTGAAGAATGCGGGACTCGATATCATTGAGGGAAGGCGCGAAGGAGCGTGCGTCTGGGACATCACGGGGAAAAAATATATAGACTGCATAACATCTGCCGGATCTTTTAATGTCGGGAGAAGAAACCCCGAGATAGTCGCCGCCCTGAAATAGGCCCTCGATGAATATGATCTCGGAGTATTTCTTCTATGCAGCAAGCAGAAGGCCGATCTTGCAAAAAAGCTTGCCGGAATAACCCCC
>JAUYEO010000185.1 GCA_030689795.1 Desulfobacterales bacterium
CATCCATCCCCTGCAACTCATGCTGCTGATCAAGGATTGTCAAGTGTGCCTGACCTCGGATGTGCGCTGAAAAAATTATAAAAAGGATGAGCTGATATGAGCGCATCGGCAAAATTTGAAAATAAAGGATCTGATCGTTGAATAAGGCCGTGACCAATAATTCAGATAAATTTCCAGCGAAATATATTGTTGAGCTCTCAAAAGGCTTTTCCCTATCAAAAAACATTCAGGAAGAAGAAATAGTGAGAAATATCGAATAGATGATCGTTTGTGCACGCCCCGCACGGATTTCCATAAGTCGTACACTGTTTCTGTTTTCATATGAAAGACGGTATAAAAAAGGATGGTAAATAACCTGAAAGAATAACGCTGCCCGCAGGCCGTTGTCCTTTTACCTGATCGTTCACCCGATCAGGCAAAAACCCCAAAAAACCCTTAGCCCAACTTCCGCAGTTCAAAATTTGAAAATCAATCGTATCAGGTGGTTACGTTTCAAATCAGGCGATTTTCTTCACTACATTTTAAATTATCTTGGATCTGTTGGGCAAAAATATTTTCATTCTCTGGAGAAGAACCTTCAGTTCTTTTGAAGGGGTAGAGACCACTCTCAGTCTGATGGTTTTGTCTTTTGCCGGAAGCAGGACGTCAAGGGATTTCACCTCCCGCATCTCCTCAATGAGTTTTCTTGGAGCAGTGCCGAGCCCTGATGCCTTCATCCACTGCTGCAGAGTCCTCCACATTGCCAGTGATAAGAAACAGACCAGGATGTGGGCCTGCGTTCTGTCTTGTTTCTGATGATAGATAGGCCGCATGCCAAGATCATGCTTTTCCGTTCTGAAGGCATCTTCCACTTCGGTCAACTGAATATACCGCTTCCATATCACCTTTGGGTCGGCCTCTTTCCAGTTGGTGCGCAGGATGTAGCTGCCGCCGCTCTGAAGCGCCCACTGATAACGCTCTTCATCTTTTTTGATATCGACCGCAAGGCGTCTGTCCTTCCCAGCCCCTATTTCTGTGACGATAACGTCAAAGAGTGATGCTGCACGGCTGTTTCTCTCAAGAAGCCGTCCGATCCGGCGGTCAGCCTTCTGTCGGTCTCTGAGTCTTCCCTGCTCCGCCTGTTCTTTGAGTTTGTTAAGCCCTGTCTGGAGACGGGCAACAAACCGGTTGAGGATTGCCGTCTCTTTGTCCTTCCGGCCTTCAGAGCGGCACAGCACAAAGGTTTCATCTTTGCCTTCGGGGCTTGCGCATATTTTCACTTCAACGCCAGGATGAACCGCTTCCCAGTCTTTTTTAAGAAGCTCTTGTTCAAACTTCCTGAGCATGGACTTCGGCGTGCCGACAAGATATCTCGCGCCCCGCTCCTGCATAAACTCTATATTTTTTTCGCTTATCATCCCACGGTCCATTACCCAGATCCGGTTGGCTTTGCCGTACTTGCTTTCCATAATCAGTACCATTTCTTCGGTAGTGGTGACATCCGTACGGTTGCCGTCGAAGACTTCAAAGGCAAGGGGCAACCCTTCCCGGCTCGTCACCAGTCCGATACAAACCTGTGGACAGTCCGGACGGCTGTCGCGGCTGTAACCCCGCTTTGCCTGGGGATTGCCGAGGGCATTACCTTCAAAGTATGTAGAAGTAATATCGTAGAAAAGAAAATCAAAGGTCTCTCCAAAAAGTTCGCCATAGCGGTCCTGTAAATGCCTGCACAGGGCGTCTTTGTGTGGAAGCAGGGCATCCAGAGCGCGATAGAGTCGATCGTCGTTTACTCTGTCCGTGGGAACTCCCAGCAGATCATCAAGCGCTGTCTTGTCATACCAGGATTCCGCTATCTGCAGTTCCGAAGACGGCGCACAAAAACGCGCAACGGTAAGAATACAGGCCATTACTGACCACGGTATTGCTTCCCTTCCGTCAGGCATCTGTGCTTTACAGAATTCGGCAAAACCGAGCTGGCGCCATAGAAGAAGCGCAAGATAGATGTCCCCAAAGCTGCGCAGTCTCTCGACACTGACTCGATTAATATTGACAATTGCCCACGAAGGCGGCTCCTCTGTCTTTTCAAACAGGCTGTCTTGTGGTTGGGGCTTGCCGGTGAGTATCCGTCCGATCTCTTCCCAGCCGACCCGTTCTTCTTTATCAAAGTCCGGCAACTTGCCGATGGTTGCAACAACCCTCTGGCGGGGTCCTCTGGCGGTCCGGACGGATTCTACCAGTGACCAGTATCCGTATTCCTCTCCATCAACTTTCTTGCCATAACGTCGCAGGTACATAACAGAAATTATGAGCGGTTTACGCGTCATCCGCAAGAGGCTTTTCTTCACTACATTTGCTTTTCAGCAATATTGCGTTTCCCGATCACGGATTGACGCGGTTTCGCCAATCCGAACCCCGCAGTAAGATACAAAGTTAGGCGCAATTAGGATGACGTTTTTTGATAAAACATGACGGAAAAAATTATTTTTTTACAGTGTGCCTTAATACTGAGAACATTTCAATAAAATTATTTACCAGTAATAATAGTAA
>JAUYEO010000202.1 GCA_030689795.1 Desulfobacterales bacterium
ATTCCCGACGTAACGTTATCATAAAACAGGGGCTGGGTATATAGGTTTTACCGAATTTTCAAAGAACAGTATTTGCGGCATTGCTTACCCGCAAATTTTTTGTAAATATTTGATTGACTTTTACCGGAACAACTTCGTGGCTAAAAAGTTACTTTTTACGTTAGCATCATGGCTGAAATAATTAAATAAAATTGATTTAAATGTCAAGCAGTTAAAATGGATCAGGATTTAATATGCAGATAGCCTCGACAATAATTCCGATATTTGCAATTGTAATTATAGGATGGCTGATCCGCCTTAAAGGTTTTGTGCCGCCTGAATTTCTGGGGCCAGCAAACAGGCTGGTCTTTTATATTGCCATTCCCGCAATGATCTTCAGGTCAGTATCGAAAGCCTCTTTCAGGGCGCAGTTCAATTTAACCGTGCTGCTTATTACTCTTTCTTCGCTTGTTGCGGTTTTTGCGCTCTCATGGATAGCAGGGAAGACGGCAAAGATAGGAAGAAAAAACCTTGGAACCTATATACAGTCATCCATTCACGGAAACCTCGGATATATAGGTCTTGCCGTCGTCTATTATTACATGGGGCAGGAGGGGTTTGTAAAGGCAGGAATAATAGGCGGCTTCGTGATGATCCTACAGAATTTTCTTGCGGTGGCTGCGCTCGTTCTATATGGTAAGGATGTTCCTTTCAGGGAGAACAGACTTTTTTTTGTACAAAAGATATTTGGAAATCCCGTAATACTGTCGGCAATGGCCGGGATATTCTTCTCTGTTGCGGAAATACCGGTTCCTGAAGTCATCGGCCGGATTCTGGATATTCTGGGCGACCTTGCACTGCCAATGGCGTTGCTTGTCATAGGCGCCTCCCTCTCTTTTGAAGTCATGCGCCTCTCCATATTTGCCGTTATTTCAACCAATTTTTTTAAACTGATGCTTCTTCCGTGCATGGGATTTATTTTATATGGCGTTTATGGTATTCCTCCGAACGAGTATCTGCCCGGTCTGATACTTCTTGCATCGCCTACTGCCACGATCGCATACATAATGGCAAAGGAGATGAACGGGGATGCCGATTTCGCAGTCGCGGCAATTTCTTCAAGCACTCTCATTTCGGCCGTGACATTTTCATTCTGGCTCAATGTGGCAAGTTAAAAAAATCAGGAGTCAGGAGACAGAATACAGTAGTCAGTAGACAGAGGTCAGTAGTCAGAGGTCAGAGGTCAGGGATCAGGAGACAGAAGTCAGGAGTCAGAGGTCAGTAGTCAGAAGACAGAGGTCAGAAGACAGAGGTCAGGAGACCGGAGACCAGAAACCGGAAACCGATTTTTTGAAACGGAGTTTTGTAAATGGATATCAATGCGAAAAGAGTGCTTGTTACCGGCACCGCCGGGTTTATCGGTTATCATCTGTCTTTAAGGCTCTTAAAGGAAGGGCTTTATGTGACGGGCATTGACAATATGAATCCTTACTATGATGTGAGTTTGAAGGAAGCGAGGCTTGCTCAGCTTTTACCATATGGGAAATTTGCATTCGTCAAGGCGGATATTTCCGAAAAAGAGGATCTCGAAAAAGTCTTTGAAAACAAAGAGTTTGATGTTGTGGTGAATCTTGCGGCGCAGGCAGGCGTGAGATACTCATTGAAAAACCCACACGCATATATCGATTCCAATATAGTAGGTTTTACCAATATTCTTGAATGCTGCCGGCATAACGGGGTGAAACATCTTGTTTTTGCCTCATCAAGCTCGGTTTACGGGGCAAATACGAAAATGCCCTTTTCTGTTCATGACAATGTTGATCATCCCGTTTCCTTATATGCAGCCACCAAGAAAGCCAATGAACTCATGGCCCATTCATACAGCCACCTGTTCGGGCTCCCATGCACGGGACTCAGGTTCTTTACGGTTTACGGACCGTGGGGACGCCCGGATATGGCTCTGTTTCTTTTTACGGAGGCGATTCTTGAGGGAAGGCCGATAAAGGTTTTCAATCACGGTAAAATGACGCGGGATTTTACCTACATAGATGACATAATCGAAGGGGTTGTGAGGATCATGGAAAAAGTTCCGGAGCCTGATCCCGGATGGAGCGGAAAAAAACCTGATCCCGGGACATCATATGCAAAATACAGGATCTATAATATAGGTAACAACAGCCCTGTTGAACTGACAGAGTTTATAGAAGCTATTGAAGAGACTCTTGGGAAAGAAGCAAAAAAGAAATTTCTTGATCTTCAGCCCGGCGATGTGGTTTCAACATATGCCGATGTTGACGATCTCATGAGAGATGTCGGCTTCAAACCGCAGACTCCGCTTGAAACAGGGATAAAGCGGTTTGTAACCTGGTATCTTGAATATTACGGAAAGAAGATTAGATGAAATACAAATAATAGCATATCATCATACCAGTATTCCGGTATTCTGCAAAAGAATACAAATCACCAGTCTTCAACAAAAGACTAAGACAATTTAAAGAATGGAGGCATAAATATGGCAGAAGAAAAAGGCTTGAATAAACCGGTAAAATTGAAAGCGGACTTGGCGGCGTTCCTATGTGCTAGCTCACTTCCTCGTACTGAGATAACCAAAAAGTTGTGGGATTACATCAAGGCAAACAAACTACAAACCAGAACAATCAACGGTAAACCAGAAAATGCCGGCAAGAATATTGTGGCTGATGCTAAATTAATTAAAATATTTAACAACACAAAAACTACCAGTAAGACTGGGAAATTAACTGATTTTACAAAGTTAAAAGAAGGGCAGACTATCGATATGATGCAAATAGCATCTGTTGTCAGTGCCAATATCGAATAGACTAAACATATATAATTGGTTTTTCAGAACAGGCAGGTGTAACAACCTGCCTGTTTGTTTGCCCCTTCGAAGGTGAACATTTCTCACGGCAATACGGATTCTGGCGGCCATATATCGAGCAGGTGATTTATTGTTACCACTCCGGTCGGCGGCCTGCACGGATTTCAGGATTTCGAACTTATAGATGACCTGAAAAGGATCTGTCCCACCCATTGCACCCGGCATATCCGTGAAATTGCCGGTCGCTATATGTTCCCATATCCCTGACATGGGCGAACAGACGATGCTTTATTATTCCGTATTCGGCATTGCTATCGGAGGCTACAGTTCACCTACCTAACAAAGCATTGACAATATATAAAACGATTGATGATTGATGGTTTCGTAAAAAGTCCAAAGATGCTCTCTTAATGAGCTTTTTGGGGATTTTTAAATGACTTCGCTAAATCATCCGCCAGAATTATGGCGGATGATTTTTAACGCTCAGTTCTTTAAAAATCTATTTCCCAAAAATCTCAAATCCGTTCGCATATGACTTTTTACGAGTCTATCAATCCTTGATGGTTTCGTAAAAAGTCAATTTTTCGCCACGAAGGCACAAAGGCACGAAGAAAGGCCTATTGAAAACATTCAGGTTTTTCTTTGTGTCCTCCGTGATCTTTGTGTGAGAACGACTTTTTACGACCTCGTCAATCCTTCACTTGCATTAAAAATGCAATGGTGTATAATTCCCTAAATTAAATCAAACTTTTCAATTAATATTTACAGCAAAAAGAGGAAAAGATGACAGATGAACAAGCGCTTCCTGAAACGGAATCTCCACAACGCGCCGAAAAGCCAAACTTTCTGACGAATATCAAATTCGATGAGTTCGAAATGCCTCCCGAGGTCCAGGCGGGAATTAAGGATGCGGGATTTACTTTTTGTACCCCGATACAGGCGCGGGTGCTCCCGTTATCGCTTAAGGGACAGGATGTTGCCGGCCAGGCCCAGACGGGAACAGGAAAAACGGCGGCTTTTCTGGCAACCGTTGCCTCACGCATCCTTTCATTCAACGACAGGATGCCGGGTTTGCCGGCGGCTCTTATTGTCGCTCCGACAAGAGAGCTGGCTCAGCAGATCCACGAAGAGGCGGAGGTGCTTTGCAGGCATACCGGATTGACTATTGTGCAGGTGGTGGGAGGAGTTGATTATCAGAAGCAGGCCGATCAACTCCGCGGAGGAGTTGATATTGTCGTATGCACTCCCGGGAGGATTATTGATTATTTCAAGCAGGGGATTTTCAAGACAGCAGGAATAAAAATCGTCGTAATTGACGAGGCGGATCGCCTTCTAGACCTTGGTTTCTCAAAGGATATGAGGTATATCCTGCAGAAACTTCCCCACTACATGAAAAGACAGTCAATGCTTTTTTCGGCCACTCTTTCTTACAGGGTAATGGAACTTACCTATGAATATATGAACCTTCCTGAATTTATTTCAGTCACGCCGGAGGAGGTGGTTGTTGACGGGATAAAACAGACCCTTTTCCATGTCGGCAAAGAGAGCAAAATATCCCTTCTGCTGGGACTGCTCAAGCGTGAAGAATGGTCGAGAATTCTTATTTTTGTCAATACAAAATCGGGTGTGGACTGGGTGACCGCAAAGCTTAAAGGGAACGGATATCCGGCCGAGGGAATAACGGGTGATCTTCCTCAGAGGCAACGCTTCAGCCTCATGGAAAGGTATAAGAGCGGGAGTATAAAGATTCTGGTTGCGACCGATGTGGCATCCCGCGGTATTCATGTGGAAGATATATCCCATGTAATCAATTATGATCTTCCTCAGGATGGGGAAAAC
The DNA here is from genome assembly GCA_030689795.1 of Desulfobacterales bacterium. GTDB lineage: Bacteria > Desulfobacterota > Desulfobacteria > Desulfobacterales > RPRI01 > RPRI01. The sequence goes on from JAUYEO010000202.1 coordinate 4,658, forward strand.
TATGTTCACAGGATTGGTCGTACCGCCAGAGCCGGTAAGGAGGGAATAGCGCTCTCTCTGGCCTGTGATGAATTTGTTTTAGATCTGGAAAGCATAGAAGAAAAACTTGGCCATAAAATACCTGTAGTCTGGCCGGAGGATGACTGGTACGTCGAGGATAAAAGCAGGCCGGTTTTCAGCGAAAGGGGACGCAGGAAAGAACCAAAAGAGAGGTTTAAAAGTGGGCGGGATAAGCAAAAAGGCTTTCCTGCAAGAGCGCCTGCCAGGCCTCCTGCGAGAGAACCCGCCAAGCCTCCTGCGATAGAGCCTGAGGAAAAACCAAAGAAAGGTCATTCTCCGGGCAGCTTTTTCGGATTTGCGCCGGAATCCAAACCGGGAGAGAAAATAGAACCTGAAGAAAATCCGGAACAGAAAGAAAGTATAGAACCGGCATCTGAGCAGAAGCAGAGTGCCAGGCCGAAAAAGAGGCGAAGATACAGAAAAAAAAGCCGGCCAAAAGCCCCGGGTGCAGTCAATGGTGCGGCAGGAGTAGCAGAAACCGGTCAAACCCTTGAGCCCTCGAATTCTGAACCCCGGTCTCCCAACTAATTGGGAGAAAAATCTAACCCCGATAAACGGGATAAGTGCGTTAACGAAATTATTTTCTGCCGAAAAAACGCAGAAAATAATTCCTAACTTACTAACATTTTAATTTATTTATAGACAGCCGCTATGGGGTATGTTTTTAACAATAAAGACACAGAAGAATACGACCGGTGGTTTGAAAAGCCGCAGAACAGGTTAATTTCGATTCTCGAAAAAAAACTCATGCTGGATATGCTGCGGCCTGCGCGAGGTGAAACTGTTCTTGATATCGGCTGCGGAACAGGCGAGAGCCTGATTCCATTTATTGAATCGGGCCTTTCAGTGACAGGAATAGATCCTTCGCAGCATATGCTCGATTCCGCATTAATAAAACTCGGGAACCGGGCTGAACTTCGCTGCGGGTTTGCCGAGGATCTTCCGTTTGACGACAATTCCTTTAATTACGCCTCGTTTTTTACTTCACTTGAATTTGTAAATGATCCGAAAAAAGCGTTGGAAGAGGCCTGCCGGGTCGCAAAAGACAAGATATTCATCGGGATTTTAAACAGCCATTCTATTAATGTTTTCGGCATGCGCATGAAAGGGCTCTTTTCCGGTTCGGTTTACAGACATGCGAATTTTTACAATATCTGGGAGATAAAAGTAATTGTGAAGGAATTTTTAGGCGATGTTCCGGTATCGTGGGAGACGGTTTACAGGTTTCCCCTGATGACGCAGGCAATCGCCGACAAACTGGAGCAGACCGGTTTTGCAAAAAAATATCCGTTTGGAACATTTGCGGGAATTGTCGTCACTCTTGTACCAAGGTTCAGAACAAGACCGCTTGCGATATACCCGGCAAAGCAGACAACAAGCGCTGTTGCCGGATAGTCCGTAATACGGAGGCCCTGTCTTGGAAGCCCTTCTCTATGAACATCTTAAGGATAAAAAAGTAAAATGCAATCTCTGCAGCCACAGGTGTGTTGTAGGAAACAGGAAAAGAGGAATATGCGGCGTAAGAGAAAACAGAGACGGGGCGCTTGAAACGCTTGTTTATGGAAAACTTATTGCAAGACACATTGATCCCATAGAAAAAAAACCTCTTTTTCATTTCCTGCCAGGAAGCCTTTCCTATTCCATTGCAACCGCAGGCTGCAATTTCAAATGCCTTTTCTGCCAGAATGCGGATATTTCCCAGATGCCGGCGGATAATAAGGGCTTGATAATGGGCGGCAGTTTTACGCCTGAAGACGTTGTTGCTTCGGCTGTTAAGGGAAACTGCAAAAGCATCTCCTATACCTATACGGAGCCCACGGTCTATTTTGAGTTTGCCCGTGATACGGCAATCCTTGCCCGTGAAAAAGGGTTGAAGAATATTTTTGTGACTAACGGCTACATGACAAAGGAAGCCCTCGGCATGATTCATCCGTATCTTGATGCTG
>JAUYEO010000208.1 GCA_030689795.1 Desulfobacterales bacterium
GAATTATGGCGGATGATTTTTAACGCTCAGTAATTTAAAAATCTATTCCCCAAAAATCTCAAATCCGTTCGCATATGACTTTTTACGAGAGCAGCAGTTTTAGCATCGTGGTGATTTTACCGCCCTGTTTAACTTTCCCGCGGGTAACTGTAGCAATTGGATTTTCAAGCCCGTGCCAGGAATTTAATACTTGCATGCACCATAATATGTACGCTATATTGTACAAAATAAAAACCTAATGAGGTGCAAGATGCAAAAGTATAAAATTGATCAAGACATCAGACCCCTGTCAGAAGTCAGAAATGGCATGGCAACTTTCATAAAACAAGTTCACGACACCAAAAGACCAGTGATAATAACTCAGCATGGGAAAGGTGTCGCTGTTTTAATAGATGCGCATGAATTTGAAGCCATGCAAGAGAAAATTGAGCTTTTATCAGATATTCAGACATCTCTTGGTCAGCTGGAAAAAGGAGCGGGAATAAGCAATGAAGAGGCTAAAGATAAGGTATTAAAGCGGATACTGAAATGAGAATAATCTGGTCCCCCCTTTCTGTCGATAGAGCATCGGAAATCGCCGATTACATTGCCAGAGACAAACCAGCAGCAGCAGAAAAATGGGTTAATACGGTATTCTCAAAAGTTGAACACCTAAAATCATCTCCCGAGATAGGGCGTATTGTACCTGAAATTAATGACATCCGGTTCAGAGAACTCATTTACGGAAATTACCGCATTATTTATCGTATTGAAAAGAACCAAATATCTATTCTTACGATTCGACATTGCAAACAACTATTACCATTAAATGAAATTATATAAGGGAGTGATCAACGACAATTAGGGGGGACTTGTTCTCTGCAGGCATATCGCTCCAAAGATTCACGCCGCAATCAGACCCGATCGTAAAGCTATTCATTGATTGTTACGCTGAAGTTTGATCTTCAATGACCTGCTTAACCAAAGGTATCAACTTCGGCATATCTTCGGTAACTGTTTTCCAGATTACTGCCAGGTTAACCCCGAAGTAATCGTGAATTAACTTATTGCGCATACCGGTCATTTCGCGCCAGGGGATGCCCGGGTATTTGTCTCTTACTTCATCAGGTATCTTTTTTGTCGCTTCCCCGACAATTTCTAATGCTCTGATTACTGCAAAAATAGTCTTTTCATCCCGGAGAAAATCGTTTTCCGTCATTCCCTTTATGAAATCTGATGCCTTTTTTGCATTATTGAGAATATCACGAAGATAATCCATATAGAGACGCTCTGACATCATACCGGCATTGCCTCTCTGAGAATATGTTCTCCAATTGCCGGTTTGAGCGAGTCTTTCATAACCAAATCTACCTTAACACCTAACCTGTCTGATAAATTATTTTCCAATTCAATAAATGTCAGAAGGCTCGGCAATTGAGAAAAAGTTACCAGCAAATCCAAATCGCTGGTTTTTTGTTGTCCGGAGCGAACATAAGAGCCAAAAACTTCCAATGTTTCCACATGATATTTATCCCTCAACAAAGGAAGGGATTGCCGCAATTCTGTCAGTAGATGGGAGAGTTCTTTTGCCTGCGTGTTCATGCTTTGATTATACCCGAGCGGTGTCATTTTCATAGATATCAGCAGCCAAACCCTGTGTGGTTTCGAGATAAAATTATAAATCTGATTTCTTTCCGGATAATATACTTGCAGAAAACCAGGAAAGCAATTTTAATTTCATCTGGTTATGTTAGGTTTAAGATTTCTTTGGTTCCTTAGGAGCGTAGCAAAGGCCGTACATCAAACCATGAGCTCACGGGGACACCCATGAAACTATGCGTTTCTTTCCTTTTCAGCGTTAACGGGGAGCGTTGGTAACATTCATCAATATATCAGTTGAGCATATTTGACTGAGAAAATCTGATTTTTTAATCCTGAAAATGTTCACCAAGGTTTTTTAGACAGGATTTACAGGATTGACAGGATGTTGCCGGCCGGAAGTCCGCCGCGGCGGACAATAAGCCATCGCCTGCGGCAAGGGGGCCTTAACTGTTCGTTCGGGGCCGGGACTAAAGACTTAGTATGTATTTCTGAACAGCTTCGACAAAAGAATATGCCTTCGATAGGCTCTCTTTCGCTTTTTCAGGTGACACCGGTTCGATGATCTTGTAATCGGCAATCTGCCGCATTTCAAAAGCTTTATGAAAATCTTTGGAAAGTTCTTTAGGGAAAATCTCCTTGCTTACGAATTCCGTATCGAAAAGGCTGATGACGCCAACGTGCTTGGATGGCACCTTACCGATATTTTGCATCAGCGCAAGGGCTGCGTAGAACATGGCATAATATGAACGGTTGACGATACTCTGCGGGCTGCGATTTCCATCCAATAGAAACCGGGCATCCGCAGGGTAATCTGTGCTTGTTCCAGCCGGTATTTTACCAAGGTAGCGATTTCTTCTTTTTTCATATTGGAATTCCTTCAGCCTGCACGGCCTGGCTGAGGAGTGAATAGCGTTCCGGGCCCTCTTCCCACTCTCGTCTGGCAAAGACGATGGGAACGACGACGAGCCCATACTCAAATCCCGCCTCCCAGGCACAATCGCTGACCAAATCCCTTCCACTATCTGTTGGTTGGCTGTCCAGAACCACGAGGACATCCAGATCGGAGTCAGGATCGGCATCACCTCTGGCCCTCGATCCGAACAGAATTAGTCTGTGCAATCCTATGTGTTCGGAAAGGAGAGCTTTGAATCTGTAAAGGACGATTTTCTCGGTTTTATTCATGGCCGCTTTCCCTATCGGGACGGGATGCTTTTCCCGCAAATCCGCTATGCAAATATGGGCTTTCCACATATACTGTGAATATTATAATATATGTTGGGTGCAATAGCAAATTTTTTCCTGGGGTACTTAGGGGTCATCAAAATATAAGTTGACAGCGGGCCGTTCGTGCTGGGCGTGCGCAGCAGGGCACGGTGTGCTTTTGCAGAATCAGTATTATCTGCTAACCCATGACTATGACGGCATGGTGAACGATATTAGCATGATCAGCTCCAATGAAATTGTCGAAATATCCAAGAAGATAAAATCCCTGGGCCAGTTGTTCATCTTCGATACAAAGGAAATCGGCCACAGCCAAACACCGTTGGGAAGGACAGCCCGATATATAAGTTACAGTGAACATTTCGATCGTTAATCATGATAGACTCGTAAAAAGTCATATGCGAACGGATTTGAGATTTTTGGGAAATAGATTTTTAAAGAACTGAGCGTTAAAAATCATCCGCCATAATTCTGGCGGATGATTTAGCGAAGTCATTTAAAAATCCCCAAAAAGCT
>JAUYEO010000214.1 GCA_030689795.1 Desulfobacterales bacterium
CTCCCGCCGCTTGAAGTAAATTCAAGCGGTTCCACCCTCACCCCAAGCCGGGGCTTAATCACCCTCGGCCTGTTGATGGACTTTTTACAAGCCCATCAACATTATTACCTGAGGTATTTAAGCTCCTTCGGAAGGGGAATGCCTTTCCCCATAGTATCTTCACCGTAATTGACGCCTGCAAGAATCTCTATGTCTTTGAGGGCACGCACATCGCCTTCAAAGGTAACCTTGTCTATTTTCTCTTTCTGAATCTTCCCTCCGGCCCATTGAATATCGAGTACATTGCTTGCATCAAACCTGTCCGCCCCTATACATAGTTCGACCTGACCTCCGAAATGCTGCACAATTTTGGCAACAAGAAGACTAGGCCTGCTGTGAAAACCCAGGGATACGGGAATTCCGACCGTGATCGACGAGCGTTCAATATTTTCATTCAGTATCTCTTTTGCAAGATCTTTCCCGTTTGATAAAAATTGACATACATAATAGAGGCAGTAATTGATCGTGCGGTCGAGAAGGATATTCGGATCAACAATCAGTGAAAGTCTCTCCTGGGTTTTTTTGTAAATGCTCTTGTAACCGGCATCGTGGAGATGCCTTTCGTAAAAATGAAGGAGCCTGCCGATTATCTGGAGAAGATGGAAGACCACTGAAAAAAAGCCGCGGAGCTGCTTTAATTTCCTGTTCCCGAACTCGTATCCTCCATGTATAACATAGGTATCGAAAGAAGACTGAAGATTGTGAACCAGCATTTCAAAACGCCTTATTTCAACCTCATTTATCCTGTCCGGAACAATTGCCGGTATCTCATTAATATTATACGGTTCGTCAAAACCGTAATGGTCAAAGCTGGCAGCGATATCCAGGAATTCACTTGCTATTTTTACTATATTCTCCTTCTGCTGGTCGCTGTTTTCATCGTCAATATCATATTCGAGTTTTTCACCGGTTGTCACGCTTGGAAAGTCAGCGGGGCTGAACCTTTTTTTTGGAATTGGAATGCCGAGGCGGCCTGCCTCTCTGATTATCTCAGGAGCCATCTTAAAAATGGTTTCGGTAAAGAAATCCAGAGTGGCCTTCCCTTCCTCCCTGAAGTTTCCAAGCACAGGCAGATCATAGAAATCAAGCCGGTTTAAAATATGCGTCTGCGAATAGCAGGCAAGGCTCAAATGCCTTGCCGCAGCCGAGAGCTCTCTGTAATAGTACCAGTTCTTGCTGTTTTTTGCCCCGTGGAAATCAAGAAAATCTTCGAGAAGCTGCGAAGAAGAGATAAAAGCAGAAAAGAACTTTTTAACAAGGAGCCGTTTCGGATTTTCCAGGCTTAAAAGGGAGGAACAGCATTTAAGATAATCGTAAGAAAATATCCCGACCTTTTCGGCAAAAGAGCCGTCTATGGTATTTTCCCGCAATTGCATAGCTGTCAAGGATATCCTTCATAAATTAGGACGCAGATTCTCGCCGATATCCGCAGATAATTATTAACTACTCAGGTAAATAGACTGCAGGCAGTTAGCATGTAGGAGGAAATTATATGCAGCGACTAACAGCCTACAGCCTAAATGCCTGTGCTGTCGCCAAAATCCTGGCAATCTGCGTTCATCTGCGTCCAAAATACAAATTCCTATACTATTTAATTTACGGCCGGAGCAACCCGTAAGCCGAATTCTGTTTCCGTTTCAGGTTACCCCGAAATGGACAACGACCATTCATCTAAAGGATGCAGATTGCTCTGCACCTCATGCGACCTACCCGGGAGCTCGGACGGGCAGCCCTCAGACACTCCCCTATTTGGTCTTGCACCGGGTGGGGTTTGCAAAGCTTCCCCGGTCACCCGGAGAACTGGTGCGCTCTTACCGCACCTTTTCACCCTTACCCTGCCGAAGCGGGGCGGTATATGTTCTGTTGCACTTTCCTTCGCGTCGCCGCGACTCCACGTTATGGAGCACCCTGCCCTGCGGTGTTCGGACTTTCCTCAGGACCGGATTCCGGTCCTGCGGTCGTCTGGATTGCTCCTGCCGTACTTCATGCCTTCCCCCAGTAAATTATTCTCTGACAGTGAGGGCAGAATTTTATGCTGTCGAACCTCTGAAGCTCATTATACATCTGGGGTGGAATATTCATATTGCATCCGCTGCAAATCGAATCGGCTACCGGCGCAATTGCAATTCCCCTTATCAGCTCCCTGACCATATTGAACTTTTGCATCAGCTCGGGACTGACGTTTTTCGAAATACTTCCCCATTTTTCGTCAAGCGCCGCGAGATTCGTCTTATCCTGCTCGGTTTCATTAATTAAAAACTCCTTTTCCCTGTTTATCCTTTCTTCTATTGAAAGGAATTCCTTCTTCAGCCTGGAAACTTCTTTTTCAGCAGTTTCGATAACGTCAAGATCTTTCAGCATTTCCTCTTCGATTCTGGAGTTTTTCACTTTTATGTCGTCAATCTCTTTTAAAACCGACTGGTACTCCTTGTTCGTTTTTACTGCCGAAAGCCTCTCCTGGCTTTTATTATACAAAGAAAGGTTGGCCTGATAATCCGACTCGCATGAGCGGTATTTTTTCCTCAACTCGTCTATAAGTGATTTTTCCTTTTCTATCTCCTGTCCGGCATTACTTAACTCGGCATCGAGGCCGCCTATCTTGCCGGACACACCTGCAAGAGCCGATTTAATCCTGTTTGTTTCAATTTCGATTTCCTGCAGCTGAACCAAAATTCCTATCTGTTCTCTCATGTTGATCATTTTTTCATAAATTTAAATAGGTTAATGACGGCTCTGTAAAAGTCTCTGCGGCGGAGAGATTTTTACTTTCTCGTCTTAATTCAGACTTTTTACGAGTTCAACAACAATGATGCTCTCGTAAAAAGTCATATGCGAACGGATTTGAGATTTTTGGGGAATAGATTTTTAAGGAACTGAGCGTTAAAAATCACAAGCTGTTTGAGGGCGTTAGCCCGAGTTCTTGTGATTTAGCAAAGTGACTTAAAAATCC
>JAUYEO010000216.1 GCA_030689795.1 Desulfobacterales bacterium
TCCCACTTTCGTGGGAATGACAAATTCTTCTCTTTTTAGGACTTTTGCAATTGGCTCTGATGTTTTAAAATTAACAGTTTTGCATCATATCTGTTAACACAGGATAAAACCCGTATAATTTAATTAATATCATAAAATTACTATTTGTCCCGGAGGTTAAAAATGAATTACAGCAACATTATTTTCAGGGTTGAAGAGGGTATCGGTACGATTATATTTAACAGGCCGAAGGCGCTTAATGCATTGAACTCGGAATTGCTGGAGGAGTTTTCCTGCGCGCTTGATGAAATATCCGGCAACGATGATATCAGGGTTCTTATACTGACCGGTGCTGGTGAAAAATCATTTGTGGCAGGCGCCGATATAACCGAGCTGGCAAAGTTCAATTCACTCGAAGGTAAAATATTTGCCAAAAAAGGGCAGAGCATAATAAGCAAACTCCAGGAATTGTCCATACCGGTCATAGCGGCGGTAAACGGATTTGCGCTTGGCGGCGGAAGTGAAATCGCTCTTGCCTGTGATTTTATCTATGCGTCGGAAAAGGCCATGTTCGGACTCCCGGAGATAAATCTCGGTATAATACCCGGGTTCGGCGGAACCCAGAGGCTTCCGAGACTCATAGGCATCAACAAGGCAAAAGAGATGATATTCACCGGCAGGATGATTACGGCATCCGAGGCTCTCGGCGCTGGAATGGTAAACAGGGTGGTTGCTCCGGAAGTCCTCATGGATGAAACTGTAAAGACCGCAAAAATCATGGCATCAAAAGGCAGGGTGTCGCTTCGTGCCGCAAAGCAGGCCATCAACGGCGGTATCAATTCCGACCTTGCCACAGGCTGCAGGATCGAAGTTGATTCATTCGCCCTGTGCATGTCGAGCAAGGATGCGAAGGAAGGCACATCCGCGTTCCTGGAAAAGCGAAAGGCTGATTTTAAAGGCACACTGAAAGATTAAAATGATGTAATATCAAAATTCCGTTAAACGATTGACACTTTCAGATAAATTGGATAATAAATAGAATATTGAAGACATTCTTTTTGCGAAGCCGTCACACCTGATCAGATAAGCAAGGTCTGAGAGCTTTGCATAACATCTGATTAAAGGGTTTGGCAGGGGTAATGGGCTTTGGCCTTTCGCAAGAAATTTTTAAGGAAACATATCAACGCCCCCTGATTGTCAACAAAGAGACACAGGCAGAGTCGAAACCATGGCTTCGTGGGCGTATATCCATTGGGGCTGCCCGGATTTCATGGGAGCGAATATGCTGCCGTTGGCGGAGTCTGAATCGCATTCTTGCGGAATGCCAAAGCCCATTACCCCTGCCAAACCCGAATGGAAGATATTCAAAGCTCTCGGTCTATGGATAAAGACAAAACAACCATTCAGCTTGTCTGGGGGATAGCGCTTATTCTTGCAGGAATCGGCGTATTTTACAGGATACCCCAGGCCATGCTGCGTATAGAAAAAATCGGCCAGTTCTCTTCGGTAATGTTCTTCATCAGGTTTTGTTTTTATTTTATGGGTGTTCTGCTGATAGGCGGAGGAATTAAGAAGGTCTATAACAATTATGGTAAATCTGACGGCAAAGGGTCTGACAGTTGATTTTACCCGTCACGATAAAATATACAAACGGCGGTATTGATTATGCTTAATAATAATGAAAATTCCAATGCCAAAGATTCCAATGTACAGGACCTCAAGTCCGAGGTTGAGTACAGGACAAATCTCCAGAATATCTGCAACAAAATATATGCCGCTTCGAATCTGGACGAGATATTAGTCAATTTGAAAGATGAAATAACATCTCTTTTCGAGGCGGAAAGAATAACCGTTTATGTCGTCGACGGAAAAACAAGGGAACTTGTTTCAAGATTCAAATCGGGAACCGAGGTTGCGGAAATCCGGGTTCCCGTGTCTATAGGAAGCCTTTCGGGCTATTCGGCTTTCAGGCAGAAACTGATAAACATAAAAAATGTTTACGATGATAACGAGCTTTCTGCAATCGATAAGGATTTGCGTTTCGATAAGCGCTGGGATAAGAAAACCGGGTTTGTAACAAAACAGGTTCTTGCTTTCCCCATAATATTTAAAAAATATCTGCTTGGTGTAATTCAGCTTATAAATCGGAAAGGCGGTTCTTCATTCATGTCGATAGACGAGCAGGCCGTGGAAGAGCTTGCCAAGATTCTCGGGATCGCGCTTTATAATCAAAAACGAATGGCGAAATCGCGATCTACCAAGTTCGATTATCTCCTTGAAAATCACATTCTTACCCAGAAAGAGCTTGAAAAGGCGATTGCCGACGCAAGGCAGAGAAAAGAATTGATTGAGAGTGTTCTCATAACGGAATTGAAAATCCCGAAGAAGGAAGTTGGAAAATCCCTGAGCGAATTTTATAAGGTTCCGTATGCCGAATACATCCCGACCTTTCCTATTCCCGGCGATCTTTTGACCGGCATGAAAATACCCTTCATGCGTAATAACCTGTGGGTTCCTTTGCGCAGGGAAGGGGATAATAATGTCATGGTGGCAATCGACAACCCCCAGGACATCCAGAAAATAGATGAAATAAGGGCTCTTTTCCCGGGGAAAAGCCTGTTGTTTTCCGTCGCAATGAAGCAGGATATCCTCGATTTTATCAAGCTGTTCACCCAGGACGAGAAGGAGCAGGCCAATATAGACGACATCCTGTCGAAACTCCAGGATGAAAACCAGGAAATCGATGAAGCAGAAGGCGGTGTCGGAGAGGAGGACAGCGCGGTTGTCCAGCTCGTTAATAAAATCATTCTTGACGCCTACGCAAGAAAGGCGTCGGACATACATATCGAGCCGTATCCTGGAAAAGAGAACACTCATGTCAGGATAAGGATAGACGGCAACTGCACCCTTTACCAGACAATCCCTTTCAGTTATAGAAACGCGATCGTGTCACGTATTAAAATCATGTCCGACCTCGATATAGCCGAACGGCGCAAACCCCAGGACGGAAAGATCAAGTTCAAGAAATACGGGGGAAAGGATATCGAGCTTCGCGTTGCAACGGTTCCTACCCAGGGCGGGATGGAAGACATAGTAATGCGTATCCTTGCCGCAGGCGAACCGCTTCCACTTGATAAGATGGGTTTTTCAGAGAAGAACTATGAGAATTTTGTCGGCGCCATATCAAAGCCTTACGGAATAGCTTTTGTATGTGGCCCTACCGGTTCGGGAAAGACAACAACCCTCCACTCCGCGCTCGGCTTTATCAACAAGCCTGAAACCAAAATCTGGACTGCTGAAGATCCTGTTGAGATAACACAGAAAGGATTAAGGCAGGTTCAGGTAAAACCTAAGATAGGATTTGATTTTGCCGCGGCCATGAGGGCTTTTTTACGCGCCGACCCTGATGTTATCATGGTAGGTGAAATGCGTGATAAGGAGACCACTCATATCGGCATTGAAGCTTCCCTCACAGGACATCTCGTTTTTTCCACGCTCCATACGAACAGCGCGCCCGAGAGCATAACACGGCTTCTTGACATGGGCATGGACCCTTTCAATTTCGCGGATGCAATTTTGTGCATCCTTGCCCAGCGCCTTGTGAGGACGCTCTGCAAAGATTGCAAGCAGCCATACCATCCTGCACAGCAGGATTACGATGAGCTCGTGAGGGAGTACGGAAACGAGTATTTTGAGAAGAGCCTGAACATTCCGTATAATGATGACCTTATGTTTTATAAACCAGGCGGATGTGATGCGTGTAACAATACCGGCTACAGGGGACGTATGGGCATCCATGAGCTTCTGATGGGCACCGACGACATGAAGAGGCTGATCCAGAGCAATGCTAAAATGGAAGATCTGCGCAATCAGGCCATAAAGGACGGCATGACCACCCTTAAGCAGGATGGCATAGAAAAGGTATTTAAGGGAAACACCGACTTCATACAGGTAAGGAAAGTCTGTATAAAGTAAGGATTCAAGAGGTCGAGGGTTCAAGGGTTCGAGGAGTTAAAACCGCAAATTACGATCCGGTTTCCGATTTAAGAAATTTATCAAGCTGATTCAGATAATAGGATTTATCAGGTCCAGCCAGAAGAAGAGCCTTTTTCACTGCATCAACCGCTTCTTTGTAACGCCCAGCCGCATAATAACTTTCCGCCAGCGTATCAAGTATCTGTGGCGTTTCTTCTATTTTTACGGCTTTTTCCGCAAGCACAACAGCCAGTTCCGGATTTCTGATTGTTTTATCCTCGCATGTTGCATATAACCATGCCAGGTTATTCAAAACATTCGGATTTTTCGTAGAAAGAGAGAGTGATTTCTCGTAAGCGCTTTTTGCCTTATCGTAATATTTCAGGCTGTAATAAAGGTCTCCTATCATTGCCGGAAGTTCAGGATCTCCGGGATTATCTTCAATTTCGCCAAGGATAATCTTTTCAGCAAAAAAGTTATTCAGCTTTTTGCCTTTTTCTCCGAAGTTAAGGCTGTATCCCAGGGCTCCCGTTAATATCAATCCGGCAAGATATATCGCTATGCTTCTCTTTATTTTGCTGTCGTGTCGCTTTATCAGGCTCCTGTCCGCATCGCATTTATTCAGAAAATCCATTCTTTCTCTGATGCTGAAATGATGCCAGTTGGGTTTGTCGGCAGTACCACCGCCTGCATCGGAAATTTTTTCAAATGTTGATATCAGAGGCCCGGCGTTTTCAAAGAACGAATACACGTAAGTATCCGCCTGACGCTCGAAATTCCGCATGAAATAACCGAAAATAAACCGAAAATAGACGAGAAATATTGCGGTTATTGCTATGCCGTAGAAAATCGATATGAGAGTCGTCTGCCTGATGCCGGAATCGATAAGGAAACGATAGAATGGTTCGGCATAAATTACAGAGAATATGACGAGATCGAAGGTGGATACGGCAAGAAGCATGTATCCTAAAAAAAAGAGAAGGTAGAATACAAGATGATTTCTTTTAATATGACCGGCTTCGTGGGCAATGACCGCTTCCACCTCTTCGGGCTCGAGGAGGCTTAAAAGGGATTTTGTGACAAGAATATAGCGGAATCTTTTTATAAGGCCCATTACTCCCGCAGTGATCATCCTGCTTCCGAATATCGGCCAGTAAAGAATATCCGCAAACCCGACGCCGGCCTTTTTACAGATCGCCTCTATGCCGGATCTCTCCTTTCCTTCCTCAACGGGTCTGCATCTCCACAGTTTTTGAATCATGACAGGGCCGAAAACGGCGATAATGATGAGGAAAGAGACAAAAAAGACCAGCTCTCCCCCGGTTGTTGCGAGAAAATGCCTTGGCCCGTCATAAGGCAGGATGTTGATAATATCGGCTATAACGGAAAGGAGCAGCCAGGGCATGACGACAGGTACGCAAAAAGAGATATTGGATATTATGTAGGAGCGCCTTGATGAATAATCGGAGATGTAAAGCTTCCTGTAAGCGCTATAGGCGCAGCCCCATATGACAGACAGATATAATATGAAGAGGCACAGGAAGAGAAGCGCGTCAAAAGCCGGCATGGATTTGAGAAGAGTTATTTTCCGGGTATGGGAAGGGAGGTTTAATCCGTAGATGTCGACGGCAAAAAGAAGTATCGCAATGATTGAACCTGTGTTTATCAGGGAATCGAACCTGTGGCTGAAAGAACGATGAAGTTCGTTTATAATTTGTTTTTCGAGTCTTTTGAAACGTATATAAGAAAAGCAGAAAAAAATAACCGCAAGGCCTATGAACATCAATAGAGTTTCAGGTAAAGAGGAATCCTCTGTTGCGCCTGAATAGTTATATGTGGAATAGATAAGTATTATTATTATGAAATATATGAAATTGTTAAACATTAATTGTCCAGCAAAAAGTCAGTTTTTGCCACGAAGACACAAAGGCACGAATAAT
>JAUYEO010000224.1 GCA_030689795.1 Desulfobacterales bacterium
CAGATTTTAGGGATTTTAAATATAAAGAGCTAATAGAATAGTTATCTGCGGGTATCGGCAAAAATCGGCGTCCTAATTAAAAGATTTTTTATGATCATCAACGGTCAGGCCTAAATTAATGAATAATATAAGGAACTTCAGTATAATAGCGCATATTGATCACGGGAAATCGACCCTTTCCGACCGCCTGATCCAGGCAACCGGAATCGTTTCCGACAGGGATTTTCAGGACCAGATTTTAGATAGTATGGATATCGAACGGGAAAGAGGCATCACGATAAAAAGCCAGTCCGTCTGCCTTCCCTATAAAGCAAAAGACGGCAATCAATACTTTTTAAACCTCATCGATACACCGGGACATGTCGATTTTTCATATGAAGTCTCAAGAGCGCTTGCATCATGCGAAGGAGCCCTCCTTATTATTGATGCAAGCCAGGGGGTTGAAGCCCAAACCCTTGCAAACCTTTACCTGGCTATGGAGCATAATCTTGTAATCATACCGGTAATCAACAAGATAGATCTGCCTTCGGCCGACATCGAAAGGGTAAAGCTTCAGATCGAAGAAGACCTGGGACTTGACCCCTCAACCGCCTTACTGGTATCCGCCAAGGAGGGGATAGGAATTGATACTGTGCTTGAAAGCATAGTCAAAATTCTACCCGCCCCTTCCGGTGATCCTGACGCTCCCCTTAAAGCCTTGATTTTTGATTCCCATTATGATGCCTTCCGCGGCACCGTTGTTTATTTCAGGGTCTTTGAAGGAAGGATCCGGCCGGGAGATGTCATAACTTTCATGTCCAATATGATTTCACACAAGTCCGAAGAGATTGGAATATTTCAGCTTAAACGCATTCCGAAAAAAGAAATTTCGGCCGGCCAGGTCGGATATGTTATTGCGGGGATAAAGTCCGTTACTGACACCAGGTGCGGCGATACCATAACTTTAAAAAACAGTCCTGCAGACAAACCTCTCCCCGGATTTAAAGAAGCAAAGCCTGTTGTCTTTTCGTCTATATATCCTGTTGCAGCCGATGAATATCAGGAACTGGCAATAGCCATCGAGAAACTCAAATTAAATGATGCCTCCCTGATTTACGAAAAAGATATGTCTGTTGCCTTAGGGTTTGGTTTCAGGTGCGGTTTTCTCGGGCTTCTTCATCTTGAGGTTGTGCAGGAGCGTCTTGAGCGCGAATTCGATCTTTCTCTCATACTTACTGCTCCTTCGGTTCAATACTGTCTCATAATGAGGGATGGAACTGAAATGATAATCGACAATCCGGCTCTTTATCCGGATCCGACCACAATCGAACTTA
The DNA here is from genome assembly GCA_030689795.1 of Desulfobacterales bacterium. Classification (GTDB taxonomy): domain Bacteria; phylum Desulfobacterota; class Desulfobacteria; order Desulfobacterales; family RPRI01; genus RPRI01. The sequence continues at coordinate 1,314 of JAUYEO010000224.1, forward strand.
CAAGAGAACCCTATATCCGGGCATCTATTCTCGTACCAGACCGTTACATGGGCGCCGTTATGAAGCTCTGCCTTGACAGGCGCGGAATCAACAAAAATTATCAGTATCTTACAAGCAACCGCCTTGAGATGATATTCGAACTTCCTCTCGCCGAAGTAATTTTCGACTTCCACGACAAGCTCAAGTCAATTACTCAGGGGTACGGATCTTTCGACTATGAAATAATAGATTTCAGAGACACCGACCTCGTAAAGATGGATATACTTATAAACAGCGAGCGCGTTGATGCTCTATCACAGCTTGTACACAGCGAAAGGGCCGTTGAACGGGCAAGAATGGCCTGTGAAAAGCTTCGTGAAGAGATTCCAAGGCAGATGTTCAAAATAGCTATCCAGGGAGCAATCGGGGCAAAGATAATCGCTAGATCAACCGTTTCCGCTTTCAGAAAAGATGTTACTGCAAAATGCTATGGAGGGGACATCACCAGAAAACGAAAGCTCCTAGAAAAGCAGAAAAAAGGAAAAAAACGGATGAAGATGGTGGGAAAAGTCATGATTCCGCAATCGGCATTTCTTTCGGTTTTAAAGACGGACTCGGACTAACCTTTATTGTATAGAAATTTTCTTTTGGGACGCAGATGAACGCAGATTGCCAGGATTTTCAATATAAAGAACTAACTGATTGGTTCTGGTTTTCTTGAATCTGCGGGTATCGGCGAAAATCTGCGTCCTGACCCCGATAAACGGGATAAGTGCGTTAACTAAACTATTTTCTGCCGGGAAAACGCAGAAAATAGTTTCTAACTTACTAATTAATTTAACGGATATTACTTGGTGTTTAAATGGGGAAAACTATAGCCGGAAAAATTTTTGATTCGCATATCGTAGATAATCCGTGTGATGATATTTATGTAATCAGACTTGATGCTGTTTTCTGCCATGAAATTACAACCCCTATCGCCATAAACGACCTTATCAGCCGGGGAAAAGACCGGGTTTTCGACGCATCTAAGGTTAAGGCGGTAATCGATCATGTCACTCCCGCCAAGGATTCCAAAACAGCCACACAGGGCAAGATATTGAGGGAATGGACAAGGCGCCACAATATAAAGGATTTTTTTGATATAGGCAGAAACGGCGTGTGCCATGCGATTTTCCCTGAAAAAGGCTTCGCCAGACCGGGGTTTACAATAATAATGGGCGATTCCCACACCTGCACATACGGGGCTTTCGGGGCTTTTGCCGCAGGAGTCGGGACAACCGATCTTGAAGTCGGCATATTAAAAGGCGTATGCGCGCTTCGTTACCCTGAAACCATAAAGATAAATGTTACCGGCAAAATACAAGAAGGTGTTTTTGCCAAAGACATTATTCTGTCTCTAATAGGCCTTCTGGGGGTGAACGGAGCAACCGACAAAGTCATTGAATTTTCCGGTTCTGTTGTAGCATCAATGAGTATGGATGCGAGAATGACCCTCTGCAACATGGCAATAGAAGCAGGCGCGACATGCGGAATATGCGCTCCTGACATGACTACCGTAGAATACCTGTGGGAGTTTATCCGGGATGAATATAAGACAAAAGATAAGGCTCTTGAGGCATTTCAGAAGTTCTGTTCCGATCCCGATGCCTCATATGCGGATATAATTGAACATGATGTTTCAAGCCTTGAGCCGGTGGCAACATTCGGATACAGGCCCGATAATATCAAACCTGTCAAAAAGATGGAAGGCACGAAAATCGATCAGGTCTATATAGGCTCATGCACAAACGGAAGAATAGACGACTTGAGGGTAGCAGCGGAAATATTAAAGGGGAATAAAATAAGCGATTCTCTGCGGGGTGTTGTTTCGCCTGCTACTCCTAAAATTTACCGGCAGGCCCTCGATGAGGGACTCATTGCTGTTTTTCTTGAAGCCGGATTTTGCGTCACAAATCCGACCTGCGGAGCCTGCCTCGGAATGAGCAACGGTGTTCTTGCAGAAGGAGAAGCCTGCGCTTCCACCACAAACAGGAACTTTATCGGGCGGATGGGAAAAGGCGGAATGGTGCATCTGATGAGCCCGGCCACTGCTGCGGCAACCGCTATAGCGGGGCACATAACAAATTCAAAATTATTTAACGGCAGATAAAAAATTATGAAAAATTTCAGCGGAAAAGCGCTTTTTCTTGACAGAGCTGATATTAATACGGATGAAATAATTCCTGCTAAATATCTCACTGAAAACACAAGGCAGGCTTTAAAGCCCTATCTTTTTGAAGACATCAACCTTGAAGGTTTCAATAATAAGAAAAATATTCATGGAAAGAGTATCATCATAACCCGGGGAAATTTCGGTTGCGGATCATCGAGGGAGCATGCTCCGTGGGCGCTTGAAGCAAACGGCATCAATCTCGTCATCGCCTCAAGTTTTGCCAGGATCTTTAAAAGGAACATGTTCAACTGCGGGATGATGGCGGTTGAGCTTCCGCCTGAAATTATAAACCGGATTTTTTCAGTTTTTTCAAACCTCGAAACTGAAATAGAAACTCTTTTTGACAAAAGCACTTTGATTCTGAATGCAGGCGTAATGAAAGAATCTGTAGAATTTGAGATTTCCGGATTTGACAGGGCGCTGGTTACGGCAGGCGGCTGGGTCGAATACGCCGATTCCAGATACTGACGCCATCGCCTGTTGCGCGATGATATCCATTTGTTTTGTTAGGCCAATTCCCGCAGTAATCTATCATATTCAGGATGAGTGCCAATCCAAAACCATATTAAATCCTCATCTATTTCTACTGCCACCGTTCGGTGTTTTCTGCCTACTCTGGCCGACCAGTACTTACCGACTTTTTTGAGATGTAAAGAAGGATGCTTAGGGTTATTTTTGAGAAGTTTAAAGTTCTTATCTGCCAAATTCTGAATAAATGCCGGTAGTTGTTCATAGCAAGTCCAAAATGATGGATTAGCAAAATGTTTCATAACTCTTTGCACTTACCAGCACGAAAGTCCGCTATGGCTTCATTGGCAAATTTCTCAAGCTTTCCTGATTGGACATCCTCCTTAAACTGCTCATCCCACATATTTGCCTCAAACTTATCAAACCATTCTCTCAGAACGGGGAAGTCATCTTTAGGTAACTGAGTAATTGCTTTTTCAATTTCTTGTACCGTAGTCATCTACACCTCACCTCCTATGGGCCTTGCAATTAATATGTGTAATATTTAATATCCAGTTCCGGAAAAAACCCGTACCTCGGATTACCTGTTTTTTACTCCAATATTTATTTAAAATCAAATAAGAACAGGCATCAATCGCCGAACAGTATCTCAAAGTCGCGGGGACGAATGATTTTTGCTTTTCCATAAGATACCAGAGTGAGCAGATCATCGTCACCCGTTACCAGAAAATCGGCCTTTGCTTCCGCGGCGCAGGCGAGAACATAATCGTCGTTTGCGTCCCTGCATATACACGGCACAGGCTTCTCAGGCCGGGAGATTTCATGTGCAGCTTCGGAAACGACAGCAGTAAAAAAGGAGATTTCCGCGTTATTAAATTGAAACTTGTCCTTAAGAATCCTGCTGAATTCCTCTATAACCGGACTGCACAGGACGAAGGCAAATTCGCGATTGCGGGCACGGCGCAAAATCCTGGAACAAACTCCGTCCGACAAAAAGGCTGAGATCAAAACATTTGTATCGAGGACTACTTTCATGAAATTTCCCTGAAAACATCCTCTTCCGTGACAATCCCTACCGCCTTGGCTCTCGGAAACAGCATTTTCTGAGCCTTGCGAAATTTATTTTCCCATAGGAATATACTAAGAGACTCCTTGACGACATCGCTTTTGTTTCGTCCGGTTTCACTGGCAAATGCGCTGAGCTCCTCGGCTATTTTCTCGGGAAGACTTATAGACAAAACTGATCTCATATTGATCACCCCCTGTATTACAATACGCTACACAAACAGGCTTGTCAAGAATAGCATTTATCCCGAATTCCGAAACTAATTGCTTCAAATAAAATGTTACTCAAGCCTGCCCCTCTGCCACCAATTACCGGAACATCGAAATTAAGCATTTCTTGAAGCTTTAATTTCATGGGCTTCTTCTTTTCTTTTATGAGCAATAACCGTTATCTCAACGGCCGCGCCTATTGCAAGCGCACTAACCCCAATGGTTTCCCGAGCTGGTCTATGGCTGCCAAACCTTTTCGCGTAAATTGCGTTCATATTCGGGAATGTGCTCATATCGGTGAGATACACGCTGGAACGGGCAACATCAATCAATCCCAACCCTACGCCTTTTAACACCGCCTCGATGTTATTAAATACCTGTTCAGTTTGCTCCTCGATGGTGCCGCTGACCAATTTGCCGGTTTTAGGGTCTAATGGTAACTGACCGGAGAGATATATTGTATCTCCCGCAATAGATAGCTGAGAATAAGGGCCAACTGCTTTGGGTACATCCGGAATATCGTTCATGCGCTGGACGCTGGTTGTCGTAGTTGACTCTGTCAATTTTGGAAGTGGTACTGCAAAATCATTCATTTTTTTCTCCTGTAAAATTAAAATGCTGACACCATGATCAGCCGATAGTGTAACGAGTCGGCGGCATAAAGTTGCTGGGCGATATTGCTCTATACCTCAAAGCAACTGCCTGTCTGTATGTCTATGATACGA
>JAUYEO010000238.1 GCA_030689795.1 Desulfobacterales bacterium
TGCAAGGCGCACGAATCTTGAGGAATGCAGCGTACATATAAGTACGCTGCAATGACGAAAGATGAAGTGCAACACAGCAGAATGACTTTTTACGAAGCCTTCAGTGTTGATATGAAATTATCAACGCTGTACTCAAACAGATCTTTGAATGTTTCTCCTTTTAAAATGGTGTTTTTTAATTTTTTAAAATGCGTCAGCCCGTAAAGAGTAGCCCAGAAAAGAATCGAATGTCTTCTTGAGTCCACTTTTTTAAAAATCCGCGATTCTATGCCTTCTTTTATGTATTTTTCGACAATTGCGATAATAATATTGCCGTGTTTATCCACCTGGCCTTTTAAATCAGGGGTAAATATCTGATCGGGTGCGGATAAAAAATAGTTTATGATATCGAAATAATCCTTATTATCTCTGGAAAATTTAAGATAGACCTGAGCCGCTGTCTTGAGTTTTTTCGCTGGATCAGTCTCGTTTCCACAGGCTTTTTCCAGTTTTAAATAGAGCAGGTTGAGTCCTTCGACCTGAAGCGCCGCAAAGAGATCTTCCTTGCTTTTATAATAAAAATAGATTGTCGCAACGCCGATTTCAGCCTGTTTTGCGATCTGGTTCATTGATGTCGCATTCAGCCCCTTGTCAAAGAGAAGCGCCCTGGCAGCATCGAGAATCTGCTTTCTTCGTTCTTCTTTTTCACGTTCTCTTCTTTCTTTTAAGCTCATGTAGGTTCCTCGCTGTTTCTTATCGGCGCCTCGCGCCCATGCGTGCAAATTGATGAACCAGGCACGGCAAAACAAAAACTTATCCGACAGGATTTACAGGATTTAACGGATCAATTGCATCAGTCCGCTCCGGAAGCGCGGCCTGATATACACATCCGCTTCGCGGAGGGTAATATCATGTCAATCATGTTAATCCTGTCTAAAAGTATTTTACTTTTCCAGCTCCGAACGAAACTGCCTCGTCATCATCTTTTCGTAAAAAATGGGCATGATGCGACTTACCCAGTATCCGAGTTTTCCCATGAAAGTTAAAACAACCATGTTTTTCCGCTTAAGCGCCGCCATGTATATTTCGTTTGCGACAGCTTCAGGAGTGGTTTGCTTCCCGACTGTTGACTGAGGGCGTTTCGTAATGCTTCCGTCGGCGCCTAAAGCCCTTGTCTGAAGGTTTGTTTTTACAAATCCGGGGCAGACTATCATAACATGCGCTCCGGCATTTCTTATCTCCGTCCGGATTGTTGTGAATAATCCGTGGAGCGCGTGCTTGCTTGCGCAATAGCCGGATCTTCCGAGAAGCGGGGTGACACCTGCGACACTTTCAATGACTATTATCATTCCCTTTCTTTCAACGATGCTTTCTATCGCGGTTTTTGTGCAATATAGTGAGCCGAAGAAATTGACATCCATCACCTTTCTGTACACAGATGCACCGGTTTCCATGAAAGCGCCCCTCTGTGTTATTCCGGCGTTGTTTACCAGCACGTCTATGCCGCCGTATCGCATGATAAAAGCTTTAATTGCAAAGTCGCATTCTTCTTCTGCAGAGACATCGCATTTTACGGCAAAAGCCTCAGCTCCGGAACCTGTGAGGGAATGTTCCGTATCCTTTACGCCTTTTTCATCCGCATCCATCAGGCCTATTTTTGCGCCTTCATCTGCGAATTTCCGGCATATAGCCGCCCCGATACCGCTTGCAGCGCCGGTAACAACGACCACTTTGTCCCTGAAAGTTTGAGGCTTTTGCATAACAACCCTTCATCTTGGTCTGTTTATGGTAGTGGGTTTTTCACTCGAATCCTCGAATCCTTGACCCCTCGGACCCTTTTATTACTACTATTCGACCGTAATGGCTATTTTTTCCACTTTGGCGAGATCTTTTTCATAATAAAATGATCCTATGAAGAAAAGAACCCCGGCCACAAGAGAAGAGAGAGAAGCTACAGTAAGCGCCGTTTTGATATCATATTTGTCGGAAAGAGCTCCCACGAAGAGCGGACCAATCGAACTGCCGAGCAGGTTCTGAACAATAACACATAAACTGTAAGAGGTTGCCCTTAAACCGGGATGAACAACATCCTGTGTCACCGCTATTGCCGATGATGCAAACGCGATTGCGCATACGCCTCCGAAAAGAAGAATATAATACTGTAAAGGACCTGCAAAGAAATAGAAGGCCGAGAAAAAGACCACCGAAGTCGTGACTGAAGAGATTGCGCTGAAAAGAAGCCTGGCATTTATTCTTTTTTTCATCCACATGTCTGCAAGATAACCTCCAAGGGGGGACCCTATAATTGCAAGAAGCATTATGGAGCTGCCTTTAAGCGAAGCCTGCTGCATCGGCATGTTTTCAATCCTGTTGAAATAGGTCGGGAGCCAGCTTAACATTGCCGTTGTAAGAAAGGTATTTCCGGCAAAGGCAAAATAGGTAAAAATCAGTGAAGGAGTGCCGGTAAATTCTTTTATTATATCCTTTCTGCTCATTTTTAGCTGGTTCCCGGAGTCGCCCTTTTTCCCCTTCACGGACCTGACAAGATCGACCGTCTTATAATCTTTGGTAAAAAAGAAAAGAAAAGCTATTATAAGGCCGGGGATTGCAACTATTCCAAAAGCATGACGCCATCCGTATTTTACGGCAATAAAGCCTCCGAGAGCCACGCCGATCGCGCTTCCGATAGGAATTGACGCGTTCCATATTCCAACCATGATGGATCTCTTTTTCTCCGGGAAAAGAGCGGAAATCATCGCGGTCCCGCCCGGGGCATAGCCGGCTTCGCCGACTCCGATAGCCGTTCTTGCAGCAAAAAGCTGGGTGAAATTTTTTGTAAAGGCGCAGGCTATGGTGGCAATGCTCCATAATACAGCCATAACTCCTATGCTTTTTTTGCGGCTCCACCTGTCAACGAATATTGAAACCGGAAATGAAAAAAGGAGTATTGACCAGTAAACTGCTGAAACGAGCATACCGCATTGAGTGTCTGAAAGCCCCCAGTCTGTTTTTAAAAAAGGGAACAGGGAGACAACCACCATCCTGTCGATGTAATCAAACATGTAGAGGAGAAACAGCAGTATGAAAACATAGTAGGAATGGCCTTTGGACAGTAAAAAACCGTTTGGTACGCCGCTCTTTTTCATGGTATTGTCCCCCGTATTAGATTTTTTGATGAAGTTTGACGGCCGCGTAAAAAGTCTCAAAGTCGTCACTCCCGTGAAAACGGGAGTCCAGAACTAATTGAAATGATCCGCCGCGGCGGACTTTCGCGGGAATGACATAAAAGGGCAAATTCTGACATTTTAATAAGTCATCAAGCCTTGTAACTTCCGAGATTAGCCAGCGCCGTGCTTCCCGGGCTTACGGTTGTCGGATCGGTCATGACATTGATACAGGTTGTTTCCCCTGAAGCAAAGGCTTCTTCAAGAGCAGGCCGGATATCTTCCGGTTTTTCCACATACATGCCTTTTCCGCCGAGAGCTTCAACCATTTTATGGTAGTTCACCTTTCCTATGAATGTTCCGTTTTCGATTGCATGCCCCATCCTTATCTCCTGGCTGTGCCGTATCATGCCCCATCCGAGATCATTGCTGATAACAACGACAACGGGCAGGTTTTTCCGGATGGCCGTTTCAAATTCCATGAAATTGAATCCGATAGATCCGTCGCCTGTAATAAGGCAAACGCGTTTTTTCGGATTTAACAGTTTTGCGGCATTGGCATAGGGTATGCCGACTCCGAGGCATCCATAAAGGCCTGAGTCGAGATAGTGGCCCGGTTGCCGGATTGTTCTTGTCATTCCCATCCAGACCTGCGTATCGCCGCCGTCGCCTACAACAATATCATCTTCTTTGTTCATGAAGTCATTGATTTCGCGCGCAAGCCTCAAGGGATGAATCGGGATGTTATTGCTTTCCCAGTTTGGTATTGAAGGCGCTTTCCCGTCTTTTTCGGCCTGTTTCAGCGTTGAAACCCATTCGCTGAAGCGGCTGACCAGGGACTTGCCGATTCCCTTTTCATCAATGATCCTGTTTAATATGCCAAGAAGCGCTTTTATATCTCCCGCAATGCCAAGGTCTATTGAACGGTTTCTTCCGATTTCTTCGGGTTTTATGTCGACCTGGACGATCTTTGCTTCCTTTGGAAAAAGATCCCCGAAGATATAATAGAGGCTTATGCGCGAGCCAAGGAATATGACAAGGTCTGTGCTGAAGTTTGCGAACAATGCCGCACCGGGCCTTATGGCAAGGGATGATTCAAAACAAAGGGGATGGGTATCGGGGATTGTCCCGCGTCCGAGAGCTGATGTAAATGCAGGTATGCCGGTTTTTTCAGTAAATTCAACAAGCTCTTTTCCGGCATCCGAATACCATGCGCCGCTTCCTGCAATAACAATCGGATTTTTTGAAGAGAGTATCATTTCTATAACTTCAGCGGCATTTGTTGAATCAGCGGGTCTTGATTCAACAACGGTATTTGTCTTTTTAATCTGGGCCTCATCAACCGAAGCGTTTAAAACGTCTACCGGCAATTCCAGATAAACAGGTCCGGGACGCCCGCTTATGGCGGTCCGGTAGGCAAGATCAATAAATTCGGGAATCCTGTTTGTCTTGTGACAGACAAGGGCTTTTTTCACCATGGGTTCGATTACGGGGAACTGGCGCATATCCTGAAGGTCGAGCTTTTCGATGCATTCGACACCGACACAACCTGAGATCAGAACAAGAGGGGAATTTGCCATGTTCGCATTTGCTATTGCGGATAAGGCATTAGTAAAACCCGGGCCTGCCGTAACCATCGCAATCCCCGGCTTTCTTGTCAGTCTTCCCCATGCTTCAGCCATGAACACTGCTGCCTGTTCGTGTCTTGTGTCGAAGAGCTTGACCGGTGAATTTTCGAGATACTGATATATGGGGGTTATATGTCCGCCGCTTAAGGTGAAAATATATTCGATCTTCTTTTCAATAAGCGCTTCCGCCGCAAGTTGTCCGCCTGTCACTGTTGCCATTCGATTCTCCCTCTTTATATTAAATAAGCGATTAAAGTATTAATATCCCAACAGAGCTTTTGATTGAAATCTTCTTACTTTCCGATACATTTTATGAGACCTTTGAAGAACATCCAATTTTGACCAAGTACAAGGAAGGCGATAATTTTAACCGCAGGAATACACGGAGTATTTCGAGGATTAAAATTTGAGCCTGACACAGTAATCGGGCAAAAGAGGATGTTATGCAAGGGTCTCATATTATAATTCCATGAGTTGCCCGCCCGTTATATTGATTGCCTGGCCTGTAATATAAGATGATGCGCTTGAAGCAAGAAAAGCCACCAGATTTCCAACCTCTTCAGGACTTCCTATGCGTCCTAACGGTATGGTTTTGCACATCTCTTTTTCGCGCTCTTCGATTGTGGAGGCAAAAAACTGTGCTTCAAGCCCGAAACGCCATTTTTCAAGGTCTGTCATTATCTGTCCCGGACATATCGCATTTATCCTTATTCCGGCTCCGGCAAGCTCTTTAGCCATGACCTTTGTAAGCATTATCACTCCTGCTTTTGCAACAGCATAGGCTCCGTTGAAAATCGGCGGCACTTTTGCGGCTCTCGATGAGGTGTTTATAATGCTCGCCTGCCTTCCGAACATCATCGGCAGAACGGCTCTTGTGACCCTGAAAACGCTGTGAAGATTTACATCTATGGTTTTCATCCAGGCATCCTCATCATATGTATGAACCGCATTCGGCACTCCGAAAGAAGCTCCGGCATTATTGCAGAGGATGTCGATGTTGCTGAAACATTCTTTAACGGAGGAGACCATATTCAGGATTGATTCTTTGTCTGTTACATCAAGATTGACGGACATGGCACTGACGGCGAATTCTTCTTTAAGGCTTTTTACTATTTCCGCCATCTCCTCCGGTGTTCCCGTCTTGACCGGATCACCCGGTGAGGCTGGTTTGCCGAGATCTGCAATGATGACATTGCATCCTGATTCGGCCAGTTTTTTAGCAATGGCGTATCCAATGCCGGTTCTTTTCCCGGCGCCTGTGACAAGAGCGGTTTTTCCTTTCAAATCATTATACATTTGTTCCTCCGGAAATGAAGTTGTCGAATATCATTCGATAAATAAACATTAATTGATTTCAGAAAGGTCGTCAACAAAAAATTAACAGCTTTTTCTCCTTCGTGACCTACGTGGTGGAAATTATACTTTTTAAGAGTCCATCATGGTGGTTTCGTAAAAAGTCATATGCTCTCTTAATGAGCTTTTTGGGGATTTTTAAATGACTTCGCTAAATCACAAGAACTCGGGCTAACGCCCTCAAACAGCTTGTGATTGTTAACGCTCAGTTCTTTAAAAATCTATTTCCCAAAAATCTCAAATCCGTTCACATATGACTTTTTACGAGAGCATCAAAACTATCGCTATTCACTACGGTCGAAGATTCCCCGTAGCGGCTCGACTGAGCTTGCCAAAGTCCCGCCGTTCCGATAATAATGTTGCTTCGATATTATTAAAATTTTACAGGAAAGGAAAACATGTATGAAGATAATAGTGGGGTACGATGGATCAGGTGCTGCAGGTGATGCTTTGGCGCTTGCCGTAAAGTACGCAAAGGCATTTAATGCCGGAGTCGATGTGGTTACTTCTCTCGTGCAGGGAACTGAAGATGAGATTCAGGATATTTCGGGAGCGGAAAAGGGCCTTGAGCATGCCAAAAATTATTTTGAAAAAGAGAAAATTCAATGCACGACTCATCTTCTGATCCGCGGTATGGCACCGGGAGAGGATCTCGTGTCGTTTGCCAGGGAAAACAAGGCGGATTTGATTATAATCGGTGTTAAAAGAAGGTCGAAAGTAGGGAAGCTCGTATTCGGCTCAACGGCTCAATATGTTATCCTTCAGGCTCCTTGCCCGGTTGTTTCGGTAAAATAACCCAAACCGGACAGGCCGGAACCATGGATCGGTCTCTTGTTTCTGGTTTGTATAGTTTCTGATTAAACCAGGGACCAGTAACCAGAGACCATAAACCGATATTACCGGAGCCCCTCCGGGCTCCTCCGATAATATTCGATATTACGGGAACGTCTTCCCGAATAATTCTCTTATGGCTTTCCTGCCGTTTTCTTCGAGAACGCGGGTTCCTGTCCCTGTGAAATGATTATGGCTTATTACGAGCTCGTCTCCTTTCCTGCGCTCAACCCACACTGCCTGATTCCAGCCGAACCATCCATTACGTTTCTGATCAAAAACGTATAGCGGCTTGTTGCATAATTTTGCGAACTCAGCGCCCCATCCTGTGCCGCCCTTTACAGTATTATCATCCAGGATCTCCCCGATTACATAAATTTCCTGCCCGTTGTTGATCTGGTACCAGATGCTTTGCAGGATCTTGCGGAAAGTCGGATTGTCGGTGTAGGTGCGGTTCATCAATCTGGAAACGTATTCAAGGCTTACGTCCCCATTTTTCAGTTCTTTGTGATTCAGGACCCGCAGACCTCTCCGGCGTTCTACGTTGTGTCCCTCGAAGGTGAAGTTCACCTCGTCAATTCCAAAGCGCTCCGCATTCGCGCCGAATTCCGTTTCGGCCCCTTTGGCGCCGCCGCTGAATAGAACAAAATCTTCCTTATTCATGTTAGTTCCTTTCTTAAATATCTGCTTAATTATTATCAATTGCACAAAGGCAAGTCAAGGTGAAAGCAGGAACTCATGGAACCCTGGAACCCTTGAATCCTTGACCCCTTGAATCCTATTGGATCATCAGTTTGTAAGGCTCTGTATCGGAGCCGGAATGAGTCCTCCGAACCGGATGAACCTGTTTGATCCCCGTCCGTTATTAACCTGGATAATTGTAGCCTGACCCAGAAGTCCTCCGAAATGAGCACTGTCGCCGGCCTTCTTCCCGGGTACCGGAATCAGTCTTGCCGCGGTTGTTTTTTTATTGACGACTCCGATCGCCATTTCATCAGCTATTATGGCGGCGATGGTATCTTCGGAAGTATCCCCCGGGATTGCAACCATATCGAGACCGACCGAACAGACGCTTGTCAGGGCTTCGAGTTTTTCAAGAGTAAGATATCCCGCCCTGACCGATTCCGATATGTTTAAATCTTCACTGACAGGGATGAAGGCTCCGCTTAAGCCCCCGACATGAGAGCTTGCGAAGGCTCCCCCGGCCTTTACGGCATTGTTTAAGAGCGCCAGTGCGGCGGTTGAGCCCGGAACGCCTATGCTGAGAAGGCCGAGGCTCTGGAATATCTCTCCTACGCTGTCCCCGACATTCGGGGTTGGAGCAAGAGAAAGGTCTACAACTCCGAAACGTATCTTGAGATTGCCGGCGACTTCCCTTCCTATCAATTCCCCGATGCGGGTGACCTTATAGGAAGTATGTTTTATCAATTCGGCTATGCGTCCGAGATCAATGCCCGGATCGGAAGCTATTGCCCTGTCAATCGCTTTTTTAACGACTCCCGGACCGCTAACCCCCACGTTAATTACCGCATCAGCCTCTCCGATCCCCAGGTAGGCGCCGGCCATGAAAGGTATATCTTCAGGGATATTTGCAAATACGCATAGTTTGGCACAGGCAAGACCGTCTGTATCGGCAGTCAGTTCAGCCGCTTTTTTTATGGTTTTACCCATTATGAGCACCGCATCCATGTTGATTCCGGCGCGGGTTGAAGCAACGTTTACGGAAGAGCATACACGGTCTGTTTCCGCAAGGGCATGGGGGATGGCTTCGATGAGAGCGCGGTCTCCGTTTGCTATTCCCTTTTCAACAAGGGCGGTAAAGCCTCCGATAAAATCGACATTCACTTCTTTTGCGGCGTTATCGAGGGTTTTTGCCACTTCAACAAGCTGGGAAGCTGAGAAGGGCGCGCCGAAAACGGCCACTGGGCTTACGGCGATTCTCTTGTTAACGACGGGTATGCCGTATTTTTCGCCTATCCTGTCGCAGACCCTTACAAGGTTTCCGGCGGTATTGGTTATTTTTTTGTGTATGTTGTTTTTGAGGGTATTAAGATCATGGCTGACGCAATCGAATAGATTTATCCCGAGTGTCACGGTTCTAACGTCGAGATGTTCGTTCCTGAGCATTTCTATTGTCGATATGATTTCCTTTTCGCTGAGCATTTAATTGCCTTCCTGATTCCCACCTTAAACATCAAATCCTGTTTATTGACATAAATATATTCCTGTGCTGAATGCTTATATCAAGCCCCAGTTCGGAAGCCTTTTTTCTTAATTCCGTTCTAAGAAGATTCTGATCAGTATCATCAGGAATATCAACTTCGTAAATCATAATGTTGTCGGAAGGATTATCCCCGCCTTTAAATACGGCTTTAAGGTTGGTGACATTAACACCAAATTTTGCTATTACAGCCGTTATTCCTGCAACAAGCCCTTTTCTGTCAGGCCCTATCGTAGTTATTATAAAAGGTTCGCACCTGTCGCCGGAGAAGCCTTTCTCTTTATGTTCAAGGGGCTTTACATGCACATGAAGATTCATCTGAGACAGGCCTTTTGCCAGTTGCGCACATAACTCGCCGTCTGAAATATCCGAAGGCGTTGAAACAATGAATATTCCCGAGAATTCGGACTGAAGAATCGTCTGATTTATGTTTTCAATATTGCAGTCAAGCTTAAAAAGTATTGCCGTAACTGCTGCAATGATTCCCGGCCTGTCCTGACCGAGTACTGAAATTACCGCTTTGTTCATATTATACCGCTTTTAAATATTGGTTTATGGTTTTGATTCATCAACCGTCATGATTTCCATCAGGATAAACTTTAAAGGAGTTTTGTCAATAATTTCCTTGAACACGGGAAACATATTTTCTATACACAAAATGCTTTTTATGATAAAAATTGAAAAAAACATATTTAATATTGAAGGATATCATGATAAAAAACTGGACGGTTTCTAATGCAGATCATTACAACTCATAAAAATACGGATTTTGACGCTCTGGCATCCATGGTTGCCGCAACGGTTTTATATCCCGAAGCTGTTTGCGTTCTTCCCAAGACGGTAAATCCCAATGTCAGGGCTTTCATGTCGATACACAAGGATATTTTTGACATGCATTCATCCGATGAAATCGATTTCAATAAAGTCAAAAGACTGATTGTTGTCGACACAAACAGCTGGAGCCGCCTTGACCGTATGGATGCGCTTGCAAAAAGGGATGATATTGAAATTATTTTATGGGACCATCATAAGGATGTCGGTGATATTAAGGCAACATGGAAGTGCCGGGAAGAGATCGGGGCGAACATAACCCTGATGGTCCGCAGACTGAAAAAAGAGAAAAAGAAGATATCCCCCATACAGGCTACGCTTTTTCTTACCGGGCTTTACGAGGATACTGGAAACCTTACTTTTCCGTCATCAACGGCGGAAGATGCTTACGCGGCAGGTTTTCTTCTCGAAAATCTGGCAGACCTTAATGTTATCGGTACTCTTCTTCGTCAGGCATACGGGGAAAAACAGAAAAATATCCTGTTCGAGATGCTGCAGACTGCAAAGAGATCCAGAATAAACGGCTATAATGTCAGCATCAATAAGCTTGAAATCAACGGGCATGTAAACGGCCTTGCCGTTGTAGTCGGAATGTACAGGGAGATTTTAAACGTTGAGGCCGCATTCGGAATCTTTACAAACAGGGAGAAAGACAGGTGCATGGTTATTGCCCGCTGCAATGCCGAGGGCCTTGATGTGGGCTCCATAATGCGCAGCATGGGAGGAGGAGGGCATCCGGGAGCTGCTTCTGCAATGCTGAAATCCGTTAATCCTGCTGCGGTTGAAGAATGGATAAGAGAACTTATTGAAGGAAATCAGCAGGCATCAGTGCAGATAAGCGATATAATGTCTTTTCCTGTTTTTACCGTCGAATCGGACACATCCATGGAGAAGGTTGCCGCAATGCTCAAAGATAAAGGCTGTACAGGCCTTCCCGTAGTCGATGGAGAGAGGCTTGTCGGCATAATATCACGCCGGGATTTTAAAAAGATAAAAAGGGAATCCCAGTTGAAATCTCCCGTAAAGGCATTCATGAGTACGAATATCATGACAATTGAACCCGGAAGGAGTCCGATTCAGGCAGCCCGCCTGATGGTGAAGCATGATGTAGGCCGCCTTCCCGTTGTGGAAAACGGGCGTATTATAGGCATCATCACGCGCTCTGATTCCATGCTGTATTTTTACGATATGCTGCCGGATTAGAATCGGTAACTTTTTTCCCATTTATCACGATGTGTGTCTGGAAGTCGAAAAGAAGGAAATGCGCTCTGTTTCGGTTCCATAATAAAGGTCTTGATATCAGCATGGAGGAAAAGGGGATGGATGAAAAAATCTCAAGACGCGATCTGATTAAAAAAACGGTTCATGCCGGGCTTGTAGTCAGCGGGATTGCCGCGGTCGGCACGGCAGGTTACAAACTGTTCCGCAGACAATCGATCGATGAACTCTACGGGCCATATCCCGGCGACTCCGGACTTAAACCACTGAACGTCGCAAATCCGTCCGCTCCGAAACCGAATGTCATCATCATCTACTGCGACGACCTGGGCTATGGCGACCTCGGCTGTTACGGCAACAGGGCAATACGCACACCCAACATCGACCGGCTCGCTCGTGACGGAATAATGTTTACCGACTATTACACGTGCAATGCCGTGTGCGCGCCATCGCGGGCAGGCCTGCTGACCGGACGCCATCCGTTCCGGACGGGCATCATCGGAAATCCTTATCCGGCGGATTCGCCGTTACTGCGCAGGCTCGAAAGGAAAGTTGCCTATATTTTTACACCCCTGGGATCTGTTGATCTGCATGAGGACTGCGTTGCCGAAGGGATTTCCAGTAAAGAGATCACCGTCGCCGAAGCCTTGAAGATTGCCGGTTACCGAACCGCGATGCTGGGGAAATGGCACCTGGGCGACTACAGCCGACGGCCCGAGTTCAATCCGCTGAGGCATGGCTTTGACCAGTACTTCGGCGTCCCTCACAGCAACGATATGCAGCCGTGCCCGCTCTTTCGAAACGAAACACAGTTGGAAGCGGACATCGGAGCCAACCAGGCCAGGCTGACCGGCATGTACACAAAGGAAGCGTTGGTATTCATTGAAAAGTCAAAGGACAGTCCGTTCTTCCTCTATTTTGCCCATACGTTTCCGCACCAACCGCTGTATGCATCTGAGAAGTTTTCCGGAAAATCAAAAGCCGGAAAATTCGGCGACGCCGTCGAAGAAATCGACTGGAGCGTCGGTGAAATCATCAAAACATTACGAGAGCAGAAGATCGAAAAAAACACGCTCATCTTCTTTACCAGCGATAACGGCCCCTGGTACGAAGGAAGTCCGGGAGTCTTCAGAGGCCGAAAGGGGCAGAGCTACGAAGGCGGATTCAGAGTGCCCTTAATTGCGAAATGGCCGGGGCATATCCGGCCCGGCGCGGTGTCTTCCGAACCTGCCATCAACCTTGACATTTTCCCCACGCTCCTTTCACTGGCGGGAATGGAACACCCCTCAGACAGGATCATCGACGGAAAGAACATAGGGGGCCTTCTTTCCGGATTAAACCCACGTTCGCCGCACGACGCCGTCTATTTCTATCATTATAACCAGCTTGAAGGCGTCCGCTCCGGGAAGTGGAAGTACTTCAGAAAATTAAACCGGTACGTCTGGCCGGTGCCCCTCGATGCGGAATCTCTGCCCAGCGCGATGGGGAAAAAGCAACTGGGAAACAGGGGACCCCTGCTGTACGACCTTTCCATTGACCCGGGCGAGAATTACAACGTCATCAACACCTATCCGGATGTTGCCGGAAAAATGTACGGCATGCTCGTTGAATGGGAAGAGCGAGCTAAAAAGAATCCACGGGGATTCCTCGTTTAACTTCGAGACAAAAAACACGGGCATCATCTCGCAATGAAAAAACAGACCGCTTTTCAATCGATATCGCTGCTCGTGAAACCAGCCTCAGGCCTGTGCAACCTTTCCTGCGAGTACTGTTTTTACCGGCGCGTAAAAGACCTTTACCCGGAAATGCCGACTAAAATGAGTCGCTTTGCGGCAGAGGCCGTGATCCGAAAGACGCTCTTCGCAGATGCACCGCTCAACAGTTTCTGCTGGCAGGGAGGGGAACCGCTGTTGATGGGACTCGACTTCTTCCGGGACGCGGTCGCTTTTCAGAAAAAATACGCCAGCCCCGGTCAGGCCGTTGAAAACTCTATGCAGACCAATGGCCTGCTTCTGGACGATCGATGGTGCGAGTTTCTTCGTAAAGAGAATTTTCTTGTCGGCATCAGTCTGGATGGTCCTGCCCCGATCCATGATTTTTATAGAAAGGATCATGCACAAAAAGGAACCTTTACAGAGGTGATGCGGAGCATCGGGTTGATGAAAAAGCACGGTGTCCAGTTCAATATCCTGTGCCTGCTGACCGACCGAAATATTAAATCACCGGTGGATCTGTATAATTTTTTCCGATCCCATGATTTTAAATTCCTTCAATTCATTAACTGCTTTGAGAATGATTACACGTCCGGCGCGCTGAAAGCATTCTCCGTACGCGGGGAGGAAACCGGGGCATTTTACATTAGGCTGTTTGACGAGTGGTTCGGAAAGGGCTTCTTTGATGTATCGATCAGGTTTTTCGAAGATATCCTGTTGTACCTTGTTGACGGCGTCAAGGCGTTATGCTGCTACAATGACGCATGCAGCAGCTACCTGGTTGTCGAACATAACGGAGACTGTTACCCATGCGATTTTTTCGTCTTCGAGGAATGGAAGATCGGGAACCTGATGAAGAGCGACCTCCGGACCATTATGAACAGTCCGCTGCGGTCCAGGTTCGCTTCCCTCAAAGCGGATCTTCCGGAAGCATGCAGAGAGTGCCGGATTGCCCCCTTCTGCAAGGGCGACTGTACCCGGTTCAGATATCTTCCGGAAACCGGGTACAAAAATATCAGCGAGTACTGTACTGCGATCAAGAGGGTTTATCATCACATTGAACAGCACCTGCCGGAAATCAGACAAAGGGTTGCGGCCT
>JAUYEO010000240.1 GCA_030689795.1 Desulfobacterales bacterium
TGCTTAAAGAAAAAAGGAAATTTTTGTTGGCTTTAGACGGATCAGATCAATCCACTGCAGCTGTAAACTATATGGCTGCCATGCTTCCTTCCCGCGGTACGGAAATTGTTTTGTTTAATGTTCTCAGTCAGATTCCGGAGGCTTTATGGGATCTGATGAAAAACCCCGACTACGAGGATTGGGCTGCCAAAATGGGTGACATGGAAAAGGAAAACTTGCACCTGCTTAAAATCTTCATGGACCAATCACGCAAGAAGTTTACAGATGCTGGTTTTTCCGAAGATGCCATCGATATCCGGATTCAGAACCGGGTGGTCGGCCTGGCCCGCGATATTGTCGCCGAAACAAAAAAAGGCTACACCGCTTTAGCGATCGGGCGCACCGGTACCGGCAAGCACACCGGGCTTCTATTAGGGGGCATTGCCAGCAAGATCCTGGGAGCTCTGGCCAAGGAGACTATCTGTCTGGTCGTGGGACAACCCGATCCCCGCGAAATCCTGATTGCCATGGATGGCTCTCCCGGGGCGATGAAAGCCGTGGATTACGTTGCCAACCTTTTTGGCGGATCAAACAAGGAAGTCATTCTTTTCCATGCGATGCGCCATCTTGGCTTTCCGTTTATGATGACAGGGGATGCCAGTCGAATGAAAAAGATCGAAAAGATGTTCTGGTCCGAGGATCAGGAAGTCATGGAGCAGGTTTTCAAAGATGCCAAAGCCCGTTTGTTCAAAGCTGGTTTCAAGGCTGCTCAGGTACGCACCAAGATTGTAAAAGGGGTAACCAGTCGCGCAGTATCGCTGACTGGAAAGGCAAAAACAAACGTTTATGGTACCCTCGTCGTGGGCCGCACCGGTGTGTCTCAGGTTGACGAGTTTAATATCGGCCGAGTCAGCAACAAGGTGATTCACCATGCTGAAAACATGGCGGTGTGGGTCATCGCCTGAACTGTCATGGCCATGGCATTCCGGCCACCCCCAAGCATGAAAACACCTCTGGGAGTGCGGGCTTCCAGCCCACAACGGGCAGGCAGGATGCCTGCGCTCCAAAGGATATCCGAGAGCATGATTTACAAACGAGAATTCATCGGCGAAGCGCTGGGCACATTTATGCTGGTTCTGTTCGGTTGCGGATCGGTTGCGGTCTCTGTTTTATTCAATGCGCATCAGGGGCTGATGCAGGTGGGCTTGGCTTGGGGGATCGGTGTGACCCTCGCCATATATCTTACACGGCACTTGTCCTGCGCACACCTCAACCCGGCGGTCACTCTGGCCATGGTAGTGAGCGGGCGAATGTCCTTTCGGAAGATGCCGATCTATATCGGCGCTCAGTTTGCAGGCGCCATCCTCGCCGGCTTGACATTGTATATGCTGTTCGCACCTTCAATCGGGGCATACGAAAATGCTCAGGGCATCGTTCGCGGCTCGACGGAATCGGTAAAGACGGCCATGATGTTCGGCGAATACTATCCCAATCCCTGCGCCACGGCCATTGTTTCTTTACCCCTGGCAATAGGTGCGGAAGCGTTTGGCACGTTCCTGTTGGTACTGATGATTTTCGCACTGACAGAAGGATGCAATGTGGGGCGTCCGGACGATGCCCTGGCGCCTGTGTTCGTCGGCTTAACAGTGACCTCAATCATCTGCCTCATCGCGCCGCTGACTCAAGCCGGGCTGAACCCCGCACGCGATCTTGGTCCCCGACTCGTCGCCTGGCTCATGGGATGGGGTGACGCCGCGTTCCCCGACCGCGTCGGCGGTTTCTTTCACGTCTACGTATTAGCCCCTTTGCTCGGTGGTGTGGTCGCTTCGCTATTTTTTGTTCGCATGTTGGAACCGGCCATGAAACGCCCATCCGACCGATGCGACTGCGCAGTTGACAAACCTGATTCAACGAGAGGAGAAACACGATGACGACCCGACTGATTCTGGTAGGCGGCTTCCTCGGGGCCGGAAAAACAACCTTGCTTTGGGAGACAGCCCAGAGGCTCGCGGGCCGCGGCCTGCGTGTCGGGCTGATCACTAATGACCAGGCGCCCGAACTAGTCGACACCGCGTTTCTTTCTCGCGGTGACTTCAAAGTTGCGGAGGTCGATGGCAGTTGCTTCTGCTGCAATTTCCAGGGTTTGCTCGGCGCCATGTCCAAGGTCCGTGCGGAAGCGGACGCCGATGTGCTCATTGCCGAGCCGGTAGGCAGCTGTACCGACCTTTCGGCGACCATTGTCCAGCCGCTGAAGGATCATTTCCAGCAGGAGATAGTGATCGCCCCCTTGTCGGTCATGGCCGATCCAGTGCGTCTCGCAGACATTCTGGACGGCGGAACGGCTGGATTGCATCCCAGCGCCGCGTACATCTTCCGCAAACAGATTGAAGAAGCCGATATCGTTGTGATCAGCAAGACAGATCTGCTCGCTTCGGCCGAACTGGATATGCTGAAGACGCGGCTGGCCCAAGCGTGCCCGGATGCAGCCATATTCACGGTAAGCGTGAAGACAGGAGAGGGGCTTGATGCGTGGCTGGATGAAGTGACAACGCGTTCCGACGCCGGACAGCGCATTGCCGAGGTGGACTACGATGTCTATGCTGAAGGCGAGGCAGTTCTCGGTTGGCTGAACGCCACCATCACGCTGCGCGGGGAGCCGACGGAATGGAACCTTTTTGCCGAAAGCCTCTTGAGTGGTCTGAGCCAACGCTTTGACAGTATGGGCGCATCGGTAGGTCATGTTAAACTCATGGTCGAAGCTGGCGACAGCTTCCTGATGGGCAACTTGACCGGCAAGGGCGATACGCTCAGCATTCGCGGCCTGGCAGTGACCGGTTCCGAAGCCCGGTTGACCCTCAACGCTCGCGTTCAGATGTCACCGGAAGCACTGGAGACGATCGTGCGCGAGGTGATTGTCTCGACCAGCCAGGGGCGTATTACGGCCACCCCTGTGGTTTGGCATTGTCTGAGTCCGGGGCGACCGAATCCAACCCATCGCTACGACCATGTCGTGGCAACAAAAGAGGTGTGACCCGCAATTGCCGAAGCCCGAAAGTAAGGAGAGGAGAAAATATGGAGACCCAAATAACGCAAGAGGATCTCAATCAAATCGAAGCCGGCATTCGCAATAAATATTCCAAGGTTGCGGACAGTCCGGAAGGTCAGTTCAAATATCCCATCGGCCGGGCTGGGCTTGAGGCGCTTAAATATGATGCCGCTTTGATCGATAAACTGCCGGATGAAGTTGCTGCTTCGTACTGCGGCGTGGGCAATCCGTTTTCGCTCGGTGCGATCCGCAGAGGGGATTGGGTTCTGGATATCGGCTGCGGCGCCGGTGTGGACACAATTCTGGCCGCGATGATGACAGGACCCGAAGGGAAAGCGGTTGGCGTGGATATTGTACCGGAGATGCTTCAGCGGGCAGAGGCCAATCTGAGGATGGTTGATTTGCATCATGTCATTTTTCAGTCTGCCACGGGAGAACACCTGCCGTTTCCCGATGATCATTTTGATGTGGTGATTTCTAATGGCGTGATCAACATGATTCCGGACAAAGACGCGGCATTGAGTGAAAGCCTGAGGGTGCTGAAGACCGGAGGGCGCCTGATGATCGCTGATCAGGTGATGGCGGGCAGTATTCAAAAAAATCTTAAAGACCGCCTCTCCAACTGGTTTCAGTGAGAGGGCGGCGCAATACCGGGAATGGATTTCCTGGCGCTGATGCATAAAATCGGATTTGCGGATGCGGAACTGATATCTGAAACCGGTTTGAACAGTTCCCCC
>JAUYEO010000243.1 GCA_030689795.1 Desulfobacterales bacterium
GTGCTGGTGTCCTCCCCCGATGGTCTGAGAAAAGAATTACCCGCAGATGCGCTTTTTCTATCTGTCGGTTGGGTGCCCAACATATCGATGATTCGCTTTCCGGTTGCGGCATCGCCGGAAGGCTTTCTGAAAACCGATGCCAAACTGATGACCTCCTGTGCCGGGCTTTTTGCGGCCGGTGATGTCCGGGATTCGGATGTCAAACAGATTGTCACATCCTGCGCGGACGGCGCACGGGCCGCCACTTATGCGGCCGAGTTTCTCCGGTTAAAACAATAGCACCTGCGATGGATTTTTTTCCATCAAAACCCCCTCCCGACAATAGAGGGGGTTTTTTTTCAGAAACACTCTGGAAAAATCGTCTTTTGGCTGATTTTCAAAATAGCCGATATCTTGTATAGAAATTAAACTGTGAACTGCGTTTTGTGATGCACCTCTTTTCAGTACGCCCTTGAGGGGTAGAAAACGCAGAAAACAATTTCTAACTTACTAATGTCGGCCTTGAGAGGCGCCGTGGAACAGAATAATGAATTCGCAAGCTATGTCTTTCACACCCAGGGAGTCTGCCCGCCTGAAATCCACTTCAGGCTGAGTGGGGAAGACACGGTTCATCAAGTGCGTTTTGTCGGCGGCGGATGCCCTGGAAATGCGCTGCTGGTGGCACGACTTGTCGATGGCAAACCCATGAATGCCATCGTCGAATACTTGTCCGGGATCGAATGCCGAAACGACACCTCTTGTCCTGACCAGCTTGCCAGAGCCTTTGCCGCTGTAAAAAAGGGTGACCTTCAGCCCGCAGCCACCTTTAAGGTTGCTGAGGATGCTGTTTCCAGAGCCAGGGTTTGTTTCATCGGAAATCTTGACGGAAACCTGGAAGTCTTAACCGCCCTGCTGCATGCCGTCAAATATGAGCACGTGCATGCTGTTTACGGTATCGGAAATCTCACGGGTTTATCAGAACAGAACGACAACGTCGTCTCAATGATCAACAAACATAAAATTCAAGCCATTGCCGGACAACTGGACTGGCAGTATGCTCAGGGAAAAGAGGCCGCTCCTGTTGCTCCTCTTTCCCTCAAAAACAGAGATATTCTGCTTCGATTGCCCCAGGTGCTCGTGTTTCAGATCGGCGACCAAAAAGGCATGGCATTTTACGGCCGTTACATTCAGGACCTGCCGGGGTATTCGGATTTTGCGCCATTTGCCCTGGAAATGAACATGGTCTGTGACCTGACCCGATTTATGAAAGATGAAAGTGTTTTTCCTGCCCTGGAAGCGATGACGCCTCAATTCTCGGTGCGGCTTGTGGTGTTTTCCGAAAGCGGGGAATGGAAACATCACGACGTGGGGGGGGTAATGTTTCTGGGCATTGGAAGCGCCTATGAAAACGGTTTTATTAACTGGGGGATTCTGGAGAACACGGCAGACGGATTGAAGTATCAGGTTCGGAAAACACGTTTTAGCCCGGAGTAGCAACTCATGCAGAAAATCAATGTTGACGTCCTGTTGACCGACTTTAATCAATGAATCGCCTGCGTCTACATGGCGGAATCGGTAAAGGCTTTACCGAACAAGATACAGGAACTGATTGAAATCAGAGAATGGGACATGCGCACGCGAAAAGGCGTGGATCGGTTTCGGGAATTGAAAGCCAGGTCTCTTCCGAGCGTGGCCCTGGACGGCACCTTGGTGTATGAATCGCTGATCCCCGGCCAGGAGGAGCTGATTGCAGAAATCGAACGCCGATACCGAGCGAAAAACCCTTGACCATTCTTGACGGCTTAGTTAAAAGTCATTCTGCTGTGTTGCGCTTCATCTTTCGTCATTGCAGCGTACCAAAATGTACGCTTCATTCCTCAAGATTCGCGCGCCTTGCGTAATGAGCTTTTTACTTTGCCGTCTGAATTCCAACTTTTTACGAGTCCATCATTCTTTGCTGGAGATTAAAATATGCATCTTGAAGACGTCAATGTTCAGGGATTCAAGTCCTTTTCTCAGAAGACTCAAATGAGTTTTCAGCCCGGAATCAGTGTGATCATCGGCAATAACGGGGTCGGCAAATCCAATATTCTGGATGCTGTCGTCTGGGCCATGGGGGAGGACGACATCTTGAAAATGAGATGCCACAAACCTGCAGAGCTTTTTTTTGTCGGATCCAAAGACTCCCCCCCGGCAGATCGAATCCGTGTCGAACTGAATTTTAAACAGGGAACGGAAAAAAACGCACCCGGCGTGCAGGTGGTCAGGGAGCTGACCCGGGGCGGCGATTCTTTCTACTTTATCGACGGGGCTGCAGTGGACCGCAGTGACTACCGGAAAGGCCTGGCCGAATTCAATCTGGATGATGCGCTGAAAACGATTATCAAGCAGGAACAGATCAATGATATTCTGATGCTGGATCCTGTCCAGAGGCGCCGCCGAATTGCCCGGTTGATCGATATTGAAAATGAAGCGGATTTTGAGGCTATAATTACCGCTGAAATCGCTCCCAAATTCGAATCCTATCTTCAATATTTGTTTCCAGAAGGCAACGGCGCCTTGCAAAGCGTTTCACGAAACGGCGCGATGGGTCTGGATATCGAAGTCAATATTCGGGGCGACCGGAAGCGAAAGGCGCACCAGCTTTCAGGGGGCGAAAAATCGGTGACAAGCCTTGCTTTACAATTGGCGGTGTTTGGCCAACTGAAGAGCCCGATCTTTCTTTTGGATGAAGTGGAACCGGCTCTCGACTACACCCATCACAAATCCATGCAGGCCTTGCTGAAGAGTCTGGCCGAAAACAAGCAACTGATCATGGTCACCCATTTGCGCAGTACGATCCAGTTAGCCAACACGGTCCACGGCATTCGGACCCGCATGGATGGGTCATCGTTCATGAAGTTTTATTTTATCATGGATGAACGTCTCTTAAGTCTCTACAAGTGCTGTTGACGCCTTTTTTTGAACCGAAACAGCGAGCGCATTCCCCGCAGCTTGCTGCGGGGAGCTTCAATTCCCGGCAGGTCCGGCGGAATGAACAGGGAAGATCAGCAAAAAAGTTGAGTCATCATTTGGACTACAGGAAAGGGAAATCGATATGACCGGAGAATTCATAGTTGTGACCGGTAACGGCAAAGGCAAAACCACCTATGCCCTGAGTTTATGCATCAAAGCGGCCGGAGCCGGGAAAAAAGTGTTTCTCGGCCAATTTCTTAAAGGCGGTGAATACAGTGAAATCAAAGCGCTGAAAAGGCTCGATGACCTGATCGTGGTGGAACAATTCGGCCGCGGACGCCTTATCGATTTTGTACCGCTTCCAGAGGATAGAATGCAAGCGCAAAAAGGGTTTGAAAGAGTCGCGGCCATTTTGAAAACCAATGCCTTTGACCTCGTGGTTCTGGATGAGGCGAATGTGGCCCTGAAATATAACCTCTTTTCAATCAGCGATTTTCTTGCCGCCATTCGCAACCGGGTAACAGGTGTATCTGTGGTGGTCACCGGGCGGGAGGCTCACCCGGAAATGATCGAATTAGCGGATGAAGTAATCGAAATGAAGGAGATCAAACATTATTTTGATGCAGGCGTTCCCGCCAGAGTCGGTATTGAAAAATGACCCCAGTTTTTCAACCCGGCCTTTGAATTTGAACCGAATCAGCGAGCGCATTCCCCGTAGCTTGCT
>JAUYEO010000254.1 GCA_030689795.1 Desulfobacterales bacterium
AGGCGGGAATAATGATCTTCCCATTTGTTTGCTTTCGGAGATGGACTTTTCATATACTCAAGTGTTTTCCAAGTCAAGAAAGATGACGGCTTCGTAAAAAGTCTAACCATGCCACAAAGTCACAAAGACACGAAGAAAAAAACGAATGTTTCAATTGGCCGTTCTTGGTGCCTTTGTGACTTTGTGGCAAAAATTGCTTTTTACAAAGCCGTCAGGATAGATGAGATTAAAACAGCAGATCCATTGCTTCGGAGATGTTTTTTATCCCGGCAAGCTCTATGTTATCAATCCCGACCATGCGTTTAAGGTTGCTTTCAGGCACAAGGCATCTTTTGAACCCCATTTTTTTTATTTCCATCACCCTTGTTTCGGCATGGCTTATGGCCCTTACCTCGCCGGTGAGGCCGACTTCACCCAGAACTACCGATCCCTCCAACACTGGCCGATCCAGAAAACTTGAAGCGACCGCTGCGATTATGCCCATATCCACGGCGGGCTCGTCCACTTTCACGCCTCCAGCCACGTTCATGAAAATATCATGACCCATAAGGTGCATTCCGAGCTTTTTTTCCATGACAGCCACAAGCAAAGCCACTCTGTTGTGATCAAGCCCTAAAATTGTTCTTCTCGGAGTCCCGAAATTTGTGCTGCCTGCAAGGGCCTGAAGCTCGACAAGAATCGGCCTTGTCCCTTCCATGCTGGCTGTGACTATGGAACCGGGAGAGTTTAAAGGCCTTTCGGAAAGAAATGCGGCAGACGGATTGGGAACTTCATCGAGGCCCTTCTCCTTCATTTCAAAGACGCCGATCTCATTTGTCGAGCCGAACCTGTTTTTGACCGACCTTAAAATTCTGAAAACGTGGTTCCTGTCTCCCTCAAAATATAAAACCGTATCCACCATGTGTTCAAGAAGCTTTGGGCCGGCAATGGCTCCGTCTTTTGTGACATGGCCTACCAGGAATGTCGGAAGATTGGTTTTTTTGGCAAGAAGCATGAGTTTCATGGCCGATTCCCTCACCTGGCTCACGCTTCCGGGGGCTGAGGAAAGATCGGGGCAGAACATGGTCTGAATGGAATCTATTACGAGTACATCCGGCTTGATATTGACTGCCATCGAAAGAATCGCTTCGATGTCTATTTCCGAAACGACAAGAATGCCGGGCGATTCCGCGGAAAGCCTCCTGCTTCTTATCCTTATCTGTTTAATCGATTCTTCGCCGGAAACATAAAGAACCTTAAGCCCCTTTTCGGCCATGCTGCAAAGCGCCTGCAGCATCAGCGTGGACTTTCCTATTCCGGGATCACCGCCCAGCAGAATCATGGTTCCCGGCACAAGTCCTCCTCCCAGAACACGGTCGAATTCGCCTATGCCGGTTGATATCCGCTCCTCCGCGTCAAGCTCTATCTCGTCAATCCGGACAGGCTCTCTCTGCGCCGAAAGCAGACCCTCAATGGATGAACCGGCAGTTTTTGCGCCCTGATATTCTTCAACAAAGGTTTGCCACTGACCGCAGTCGGGGCATTTTCCGAGCCATTTGGGCGCCTGGTATCCGCAGGACTGGCAGGCATAGATTGTTTTCGTGTTTTTTTTCAATTTGAAAAATTATCCATTATTATTTGACAATGTAGCATATAGCATGTCTATTATGAAAGATCTTATAAAAGGCGATATTTATGAATCAGGAAAAAACAAATATTTCTTTTCCGGTTGACTATCATATCCATACCATGCTTTGCAACCATGCGGAAGGCGGTATGGAGTCTTATGTCAAAAAGGCCGTTTCGGCCGGGTTTAAAGAAATATGCTTTCTTGACCATTTGACTTTGGATGAGCCGGGAAACAGATTTTCAATGACCCCGGAAGAGGTCCCATTCTATTTTCAGGCTGTTTCGCACATGAAGAACCGCTATAAGGAAGCCATAAGCATAAAGGCCGGCCTCGAGATCGATTTTAATCCCGGGCATATTAGTCTTTTCAACTCAATTTCAGAATCTTTTTCATTTGATGTTATAGGCTCGTCACTTCACTTTCCTGCGGGAATTGATGTCGTCAGCCGAAGCTCGGGCTGGAGCAATGGTGAAAAAGAGACGGATCTGATTTACGGGCTTTACATTGAACATCTTGATAAAATGCTCGATTACGATTATTTTGATGTTGTATGCCATCTCGATCTTGTGAAAAAATTCGGAAGAAGGCCTTCGGGCAGTTTTGAAAAGGATCTGGATCATATTGTGGGAAAAATAGCAAAAAAAAATATTGCCGTTGAAGTGAATACCAGCGGATATGATTACCCGGCAAAAGAGGCGTTTCCTTCATTGTACATTCTGAAAAAATGCTGCAAAGCGGGTGTCGGAATAACAATCGGCTCAGATGCTCATGATCCTGAAAGCATCGGCCGGCACTATGAGAAGGCGCTGCCTCTGATCCGTTCGGCCGGATACGGGTATTTTTGCGTATTCACGGAAAGAGAACGGTCGGAAATTCCCATGCCGAATATCGAATGTCGGGCCCGTTACGCGGGTACATCGGACTTCGAAGTCCGAGCGGCGCTTTCAGAAAATATAAAGGATAATATTTGATGCGCAGGGCCTTTTTAATGACGAAAAGATATCTTGTTCTTTCCGGCTGCCTTTTTATTATGGGATTGTCGTTTCATTTCAGCGAGGCAATGTGCGCCGATTTCAATTACTTTGGGACGTTACAGGAAAAACTGGTTTCAGAGGGATTTGAAAGGGAAAAGATTGTTCAGATTTATAAATCCCCGCAGGTTTTTTTTGACACAAAAGGAGTCTCTCTTTTTTTCGTGCACAGAGAAGCCGGTTTGAATTACAGCCAGTTTCCTTCAACCCTTTCGGTTGTCGGGGCCAGAATATATATGAAAACATATGAGAAGGAGCTTTTAGAAGCGGAAGAAAAATATGGCGTGGAGAGATCCGTAATTACTGCGATAATCCTTGTTGAAACCAAGTTCGGACAATCACTCGGGAAGAGGCAGGTCATAAACACTCTTTCAACTATGGCTTCTCTTTTGGATGCTAATGTAAGGAACAGATTCTGGGAAGAGATTTCCGGTTCAACAACCCTTTCATTGGATGCATTTGAAAAAAAGGCATTGGATAAATCAAATTGGGCTTACAGGGAGCTTAAAGCATTATTAAGGTACACAGAAAGGGAAGAAATAGATATCTTTAAAATAACTGGATCTTATGCCGGCGCCTTGGGAATTCCCCAGTTTATGCCAAGCAACATAATCAGATATGCAACAGATGGAAACATGGACGGCCGGATAGACCTTTTTGAACATGCCGATGCAATAGCAAGCATAGCAAACTTTCTTAAAAAGTGCGGCTGGTATCGGGGAATAGATGATGAGAAGGCTAAAAAGGTTATTCGTCAATATAACCCGAGCAGTTATTATATTGATACAATATTACAAGTGGCACAAATGCTTAAATAGTTTGTTTGAACGGTGCCGTTCAGGCACTGAGTAAAAGAGAAGGACATAGTACAGTGGCAAAGGTAATAATCGGTACCGGGATTTTTTTTCTTCTCCTGACGTGGTGGGCAGTTTTCGATATATCACAGAAAGATTTTGGATCCGTTTTGAAAAAAGCTCTGTGGGGTTTTACCGCCCTGATACCTTTTCTGGGGCCTCTTATCTATTTTGCCGTAGGATACCGTAAAGGAAAAAAGTCGCTCCAAACGTCTGATCAAAATAGGATTTGACAGCTCTTGTAGGCTCTGAGAGACCTTTGAAGAACGTCCAATTTTGGCCAAGTACAAGGAAGGCGATAATTAAGGCGTATGTTCATGGTTTATGAACTCGTAAAAAGTCGAAATATGCTCACTTAATGAGCTTTTTGGGGATTTTTAAGTCGCTTCGCTAAATCACAAGAACTCGGGCTAACGCCCTCAAACAGCTTGTGATTTTTAACGCTCAGTTCCTTAAAAATCTATTCCCCAAAAATCTCAAATCCGTTCGCATATGACTTTTTACGA
>JAUYEO010000261.1 GCA_030689795.1 Desulfobacterales bacterium
GCGGCAAGTTTGCCATGCCCCTTTTTGATGAAAGGCAACGGTATCATCGATATTGACATCTGCCAGGCTGTCTCCGTAATGGGCATAGTGCTTCATGATATGCCACAAAAAATGTTTTTATCCATTTAAAAACTCCAGGTACATGTTTTGAGTGTTGGAAAAGCCGGACATTGAAAAGCCGAAGAGCTTGAAACAGAAACGAAAAACATCAAAGAATTTGAACCGCCAAGGCGCTAAGGACGCGAAGATTTTTAGACAGGATTAACAGGATGGACAGGATTGTTGCCTGCCGACCGGAAGTCGGACAGGCAATAATCCATCGCCTGCGATCTTCTTATTTGGCAGGAAACATCCTTTTATAAAGTTTATCACTGATTCTGAACCCTGCTTCTCTCAACTGATTGACAAGCTTCTTTTTATCTATGGCAAACCCCATCTCAATTGCCAAATCTATAATCCCCAGGACGCCCATTGTATTTACGCCCATTAGCGCTGCTGCATCCCTTGCCGTCCGCTCATCTATCAAGGCATAATCAAATCCTGACTTCTTACAAAGAATGATAACCTCGGATTCTCCCTTGCCTAAGATTGTTGTTAAGGCATTAACAGCCATTTCATCATTAACAGACCTCATGGATATCCAGCCATCTTTCACCGCGGATTCGGTCTCAGCAGAACCGGCTTCATCTCTTCCCTTAACAACAACCTCCTCATATACGGCGTCAGGAATATAGATCTCTTCAAACACCTCTTTTAACAGCCAAAATATCTTTATTTGCGCCATTCCAATAAGGCAACTGCTGTCTGCTACGACCTGAAAAGATTTCATTTTTCAACTGTCTTGCGATATTTGGCTATCACTTGTTGGTCTTTTTCAAAACCCTTCTCACCATACTCATAAGCAGGTATGCCGTGTTCCAGTAAAACTTCCATAAATCTGACCCTGCTCATTTCAGTCAATTCTGTTGCCTTGCCAAGAGATATGGATCCTTCTTGAAATAAGAGGATCGCCAGGGCTATTTTCAACTTCTTTTTTACTTCCTCCGGCTTCTCCGATCCCCTCATAGCAAAGAGTATGTCCTGAGGAAGGTCTATCGATATCCGTTCCATTTTGGTTGTTTCCATATTTATATCCTTTCCGGCCCTTTACTTCACTGCCTTCATAACGCAGCTCGTTGTCGATCTCAAACTTCATAATTTTCACCGCTTTGGCGTAAAGGTGTTTTCGCGAACTTCTTTATATTTTCAGTTATATAATTTATCATCTCTTCAGTCAACCCCAGGGGCGAAAGTGGACTAGAGGTATTTAGGGTAGGAGTTGGGGACGTCCATAAATAAGTAAATAACGTTCTATAGTAAGTGATAATTATGTCCCCTGACTATCTTTTCTCCTATAGGGTACATGGGTAGAGTAGAGAGATGGTCTAGGAAGGGGAAGGACATGGGGACGCCCATGAAATTATGCGTTTCCTTCATTTTGCCGATTGCCTTGTTTTTAAGTATCTTGTATGTTTCTTTTTCACCATAAATCCGATTTTCTTTCTCGGCTTGCTTTCCACCGTTAATAGTTGATCAAGGGTTTGAAGCTCCCTGACTCCCTTTGTTTTACCTTCATTTTTAAGGAGCGAATTAGGGAACGACTTGGTAACGAAAGACTGTTTTGCGTTAAAAAGAAAAAAGACAAAGGCACAGAAAGCATAAGGGCTGTGTTGCGTGTTGAGTTTTGGGTTATACAAGACTGAAGACTGAAGGCCGAAGACTGAGGAACAAGAAGCATCAAACCGCGAAGTTGTTCCGGTAAAAGTCAATCAAATATTTACAAAAAATTTGCGGGTAAGCAATGCCGCAAATACTGTTCTTTGAAAATTCGGTAAAACCTATATACCCAGCCCCTGTTTTATGATAACGTTACGTCGGGAATGGAATGGGGGCTAATATCCCGCATTCGGTGCCGTTGTCGCTTTGGGACTGCCTCTGTTCCATTCTTTTCGTTTTTTGCCGTCGCGATATGGGCGCATTGGAGTCATAATCCTGGTAACGACGGACCTTATTTTGTCTCGGCTTTCTTTGGCTTACCGGTTTATGTCTGTTTCTCCGGTCGATTTCCGGGTCAAACGGGCTATTGTTTTTAAGCATGCCATAGATGATTCTGAGAATCTTATGCATGCACAGGCCGATGGCAGCCATTTTTTTCATCCCCTTGCGGACATGTTCCTGATAGATGTCCCTGATCAGAGGGTTTTGGGTAATGGCGGTCATGGCAACCATGAAGAGGATCTGCCTGGGCTCTGCACGCCCTTCTTTGCTCATCCGAACGACTTTGACCCCATCTCCACTGATCTTTAACTTGGGGTGCAGCCCGAAGAAGGCGGCCAGTTTTTTGACCGTTTTAAATCGCTTCACGCTTTGGATATTGAGCATAAGACCGATGCCTGAGGAATCGCTGATTCCGATAAAGGTTTTCAATAGCTCTACCTCGGACACAGGGCACGCCTTGGCCATGATTCCGGTTTGGGCTTTAATGGTTTCCTTCAGATGCATGATCTGTTTGACAGTGGCCACAATGAGCTGCTGAGTGATTCCATCGGTGGCTGAAGCGACGCTCCTTTTTGCATTCAGAATGAGAGTTTCGGCCCTGGCCGAGGAAATATAAGGTGTCCGGGCTGCTGAGCTAACTTTGGCTTTGGCCAGATTAGCAGCTGTGGGGTATTTGACCAATAGCTTCAAGACCCAGGCTGGCGCCCCTTCTTTACAGTAGGTCAGGATCTCTGGATTGGCACTGTATAAGAGGGATTCCAATTGATTTAACAGCTGGGTGCATTGCTTGGTAAGCATTTTGACAAATCCCCACTGTTTGCGCAAGCTAGCCAAGTGATCCTGGGACTGATAGGATACCTTCAAGGGGTGTGCGATCATATACTCTGCCACACTTTGGGCGCTGATTTTATCGGTAACATTGCGCTTCATATCAGCCTTGCTGTTGTGGTAGACTCCAAGGGGGTTTAGCCGAGCCGTCTGAAGATTTAAGGAGCCCTGAAATTCCAACAAAGCGTTATACCAGTTGTTCTCGTAGCCGCCGGTGCTCTCAAGTGCCGCATAAATGATGGAATCGGCATGATCGGTTAAAAATTTCATCAGCAGCTCATAGAGAAAACAGTGACCATCAAAGGTGTCATCCAACTGGAAGCTTTCAACAACCACTTCCTTTTGGCTGTTGAGAATGATAAAGTCCGCGTATCCTTTGCTGGCATCGATACCCAAATAGAATGTTTGCATGAACAGCCTCCTTACATCGGTAAATTGAGTTGTGAAAAAGAGCCAGGCATCATCAGCCTTGTCGTTCTCCGGTCTCAGTTGGACCAAGTTGTTCCTCGACTTAGACCTGGCGGAAAGAAGAAACTTCGCGACGGGTTCGAGACCCAAGACACAATCCTTCTCTTCCGTCATTCTGATGGTTTTACCGATAAAAGAAAACTTAAATTTTCAAAGAACAATTAGAGGCACTTTCAACATACAAGACACAAAGGCACGAATAATGGCCTATTTAAAACATTCAGGTTTTTCTTTGTTTTCTCCGTGATCTTTGTGTGAGAATTGCTTTTTACGAAGCCGTCTTCAGGTATCTCTCTTTTTCGCTGAATATGCATCCGCAGTATTTCTGCCTGTACAGCTCAAGCCGCTTCGATTCATTTACTCCCTCTTTCCATCCTGGTCGGAAATCACGGTAGTAAAATGGGATGCCCGCCGATTTTCCGGCCGATTCCCCGATCTCTTTTATCAGATCGTGTTTCTGGTAGATGCTGTAAAGAAGGGTGGTGGTGAAAGAATCATATCCGGCCTCTTTAGCGTAATGAGCGGTCGCGTTAAGGCGCTCAAAATAGCAGAATGCGCAGCGGTTTGCCTCCCTGAATACCGTTGCCCGGAGAAATCCCTCGAGGTCATAGTCATCCCGGAAAACTACTCCAAGGCCGATTAGTTTTGCATATTGAGCCAGCGCATCCCTTCTTTTTACATATTCGGTGTACGGGTGTATGTTGTTGTTATAAAAAAAACCGGTCGGATTCATACCTTCAGAGCGCAAAGTTTTAACGGGATATATTGAGCATGGCGCGCAGCATATATGAAGCAGTATTTTCATTTTCTTTCACCAAAAATGGCCGTTCCTATCCGGATATAGGTTGCTCCTTCTTCTATGGCAATTTCAAAGTCTCCGCTCATTCCCATGGAAAGCTCATCCATTGCAATATTTTTTACAAGACATGAATCCAGAGAGCTTCCGATCCTGTCCCGCAAATTGCGGAGAGCGGAAAAATAAGGCCTGACTCTTTCCGGGTCGTCAAAAAAAGGAGGTATAACCATAAGCCCTTTAACAAAAAGATTTTTAAAACGTGACATTTTATTAATAAGATCCGGAGCATCTTCTTCATTTATTCCGGATTTTGTCTTTTCTTTTCCGAGGTTGACCTGGATAAGGATGTTTTGCACCTTGTCGATTTTTTTTGCCTGAATATCAAGCTCTTCCGCAAGTTTGACCGAATCGACCGAGTGGATCAGGTCAAACATTTTTACGGCGTATTTCGCCTTGTTTGTCTGAAGGTGGCCTATGAAATGCCAGGCGACCGGATGCGAAGAAAGAAGGAGATATTTTTCTCTTGCGTCCCTTATATAATTTTCACCTATTATTGATATCCCGGATTCAATTGCCACCCTGATTCTTTCCACAGACACAGTTTTGGTTACGGCGACAATGTGTACGCTCTCAGTTTCCCGGTTGCATGAAGATGCAGCCTTTCTGATGCGGCCGTTTATTTCATTGATCCTGTGTTTCAATCAATCACCTTATCAACATTGATTCTTTCATAAAAAGTCCGCATATTCCTTTTTTCGTCATTCCAGCGGAAGCGGGAATCCAGTCTTTTTAAATGTTTCTGGACTCCCGTTTTCACGGGAGTGACTGGCTTTTTAAGTATTTACGGGTCCATCAACATTGTTTATTCTTTTTATCGAGTCAAACCCCAAGAGACCCTCTTTTATCAAAAATTCGATGACCTCGCAGACGGGAAGTCCGACTACATTTGTATATGAACCGTTTACGCTTTTTACAAGAAAGGTTCCAAGTCCCTGGATGGCATATGCTCCTGCCTTGTCAAAGGGCTCTTTTGTATGGATATACCATTCGATTTCATCCTCTGATAGATTTTTAAAGAGAACCTCTGTTTTAATAGTTTCGGAAAACAGCCTCTCTTTTGCAGCGCAGCAGATGCAGTATCCGGTTAAAACCTCGTGGGTTTGTCCGCTTAAGCTTTTTAGCATCGACCTTGCATCCGTCCGGGATAAAGGCTTGCCGAGGATCTTCCCGTCTATTACCACAACCGTATCTGCGCCTATCACCCAGCTTTCCGGGTATTTATCCGATATATCTTTAGCCTTTGACTCAGCAAGAATTCTGACATAGATCTCGGGAGAAGATACCGGAACCGTGCTTTCATCAAAACCGCTCGGTATTACGGAAAATGAAATGCCTGCCTGTTTTAAAAGATATCTTCTGCGGGCTGATTTTGAGGCAAGTATCAGAAATGGTTTTTCATTTTTATTTTCTATAGTATTCATGCTCCTATTTTTATCAGATGTCAGGATTATTTACAATAAACTCCCTCTCCCTTTCTTGACAATTATTTATATAACATGTAATTGGGAAAAAAATCAGCCTGGGTGGCGGAACTGGTAGACGCAAGGGACTTAAAATCCCTCGGTCCTTGTGGCTGTACGAGTTCAATTCTCGTCCTAGGCACCAAATAAAAACAAGGGCTTACATGGTTCACTCTGACCGGTAAGCCCTTGATCGTTTTCCCTGTTTTCCAACCCTTCGTCATTGTCCGGCCAGATGGTCTTGCCGCAATAGGTGTTAAACCCGCTGTGATGCCAATCCATCATGCTCTCAACGATAAAATCATTGAACTTTCCCTGATTTTTATGAAAGCATACATTTTGCGGGTCAACCGGCAAAGGTTTGATAATTATCGGGAGTCTTCCAGTGCAAGACGAAGTTTTTTTGTGGTGTTGAGGATCACGTCGATTACCTGCTGAATTTTTGTAGAGCCCATGGTATTGGATAAGCCTACCACCCAGACAGCAAGGGACGGCCCCTTTCTATTGTCCAGAGCAACGGCTACCGCCTTTATACCGGGGATGTACTCTTCATCATCGATAGCATAACCCTGGGACCGAACCCGATCCAGTTCGGCCAGGTATTCTCCTTCATCGAAGATCGTGCGGGGAGTGTAGCGGGGAAGCCCCTTTTCTCTGATCATCTGTATAACCTGATCAGTGCGGATCCCGGCAAGAAACACCTTGCCGACCGCACCCGCGAAAAGCGGGATGGTGGTGCCCGCCGGCGCTGAAATTTTTATCGGTACTTCAGCCTCGGCAGTAGTCATGATCAGGACGCGTTTGCGGATTAATCCGCCCAAAAATACAGTTTCGCCGATTTGTCCCCTTATCTCGTTGATGAACGGCTGAGTTAATTCAGTCATTTTAAGATAATTCCAGTTTGAAAATGCCAGATCCGTAACCGCCGAACCCAGGTAAAACCTGCGGCCATCAGGCTCCTGGGCCAGGGCGTCTTCCCGCAACAGCGCATGAATCAACCCATGAGTCGTACTTTTGCTGTAGCCCAGTTTCTGTACCAGTTCGGTCTGTCCGAGCATCTTGGATGATTCAGCAACGACCCGCAGCAGCTGAAAAATCTTGTGTACTGCCGGGGCCTTATAGCCCGGTCCCCTGGCGCCTGAAGTTTTTTTCAGCATTAAAAATCAGCCTTTTTTCTGCATAGAGTATGATATTAAGCTACGAGAGCTTTGAATATCTCCTATTCGGGTTTGGCAGGGGTAATGGGCTTTGGCATTCCGCAAGAATGCGATTTAAAACTCCGCCAACGGCAGTCCGCCAGAGGCCTTTGGCGGACTCCCATGAAATCCGGGCAGCCCCAGTGAATATTCGCCCACGAAGCCATGATCTCGGCTCTGCCTGTGTCTGTTTGTTGAGAATCAGGTGGCTTTGTTATGTTTCCTTAAAAATTTCTTGCGAAAGGCCAAAGCCCATTACCCCCGCCAAACCCTTTAATCAGATGTTATTCAAAGCTCTCGGCTTATGCGAAGATATCCGCTTATCCGCCGGCCAGCATCAATGTTATGTATATTTCATCCCCGGTCTTAACCGGCTTCTTAAGCTCGTCCGGATAGGTGCTTTTCATATTCAGGTAGATTTCGATCAGAGGATGCAGTTTTCCGCCCGGCTTAAACAGCACTTTACCCATCTCCGGATAACGTTCAATCAGATCTTTTAAACAATCCCCGACTGTTTGACCGTTCACATCGACGGTCTCAAGACCGCCGGTGAAATGACGATGGGTTTTGTGTATGCTCACCTTAACGCTCATGACACTTCCTTTTTCTGCAGATGACTGCAATGGTCACAATCCGGCTTAAAGTCCAACGCGGCGAACCTTCGGCGGGGAGTGCGTCCGCTGTTTCAGTTCATATTGAAAATAAGAGATTTTACGGTTACGGGGAATACCTGACAGCCGACTAATGGTTCGCTGATATCGATCCAATCCCCGTCTTTCAGCGTTAACTCATCGAGTGAGAGCAAGTTGGTTTTCAACCGGGTTTCCCTACGGATAACATTTCCCACGCTGCACGCGATATCTTTTTCAAAGATGAGAATAACAGGAATTTTCTTTTCAATTGAATTGCAAAGGGCAGCTTCGATGGATGTTGCGAACAATTCCAATTTTGGATAAGAAACCCTGACCGGGTCCTTGAAATATAAAGCTACTACGTCTTCGCCCTCAGTCAAATCAAATCTCTGGAACGCATTTTTTACCTGTGTTACCACATGTTCCATACTCAGCTTGGATCTCTCCACGTCAACCCTGAGTACCGGGACATTTCTTATCGGAAATGATATTTTATCATCCATAAATCCCGAGGAACCCGATATTGACAGGGAATAGGCGCCGGCGCCTATGACTGTCGCCCTGATTTTATTGATGGGTTCAACAACCGGAGCCTTTAATTCCGGAATCAAAGCGATTATTTTATCTGATAGAATTTCTCCCATATCACCGTAGTTGCCGTTAGCCCCATAGATAAACTCAGCCACACCCCCTGAAAATGAATATTCATCTATTGTGCCCGGAAAATTCAAGCTTTCTGTCACCATCAAC
This sequence comes from Desulfobacterales bacterium, assembly GCA_030689795.1. GTDB lineage: Bacteria > Desulfobacterota > Desulfobacteria > Desulfobacterales > RPRI01 > RPRI01. The sequence continues at coordinate 8,228 of JAUYEO010000261.1, forward strand.
TGCCTGGCCAAAAATGAATTCGCAGGGCCGGTCATTACCTCTATTAATACTCCGGCCAATTCCGATGCTATTTTATCAATAGCCGTTTCTGGAATCCGATCTCCGATTTTGTAATTCAATCCAATATGTTCCATAACCTTTTGAGCAGGTTCGGATAGCCTTAATATTTCTCCCTCAGAATTTATTGCGAGCAGCCTGCCTCCAACAGATATGCAGCTTGTAGAGACGACCTCGCCATTTATCGATATGGCCAGGTTGGATGTACCGCCGCCGATGTCACACGACAGTATGGTTTTGCCGGTATCTTTTGATCTGGCGGTTGCACCCGAACCCATTGCAGCGAGCAGGCTTTCGAAATTGGGACCTGCCGTTGCCGCGACAAATTTTCCGGCATCTTTGGATAAAGCTTCTGCTATCTGTTTTGCATTATGTTTTCTGGCTGTCTCTCCGGTTACGATTACCGCACCTGTCTGGATGTCACCGGGATCGATTCCCGCCCGCTCACATTCTTCCTTCACAAAGGCGGTTAATTTATTGAGATCAATTGTATCATTATCCAATAATGGCGTACTTATTATCATCCCTTCATAGATAACATTTCTTTTCTCGATCCGGAAACGCCGGGAGGAAGACTTTTCATCCCTTAATAATACCAGGTTTGAAAAAACCAGATGAGTCGTTGAACTGCCTACGTCTATACCGACAGAAAGCAATTCGATTGTGTTAATTTCCATTCATATTTCTCAGAGACCTTTATAACGCCCCCTTTTGCCCGATTACTGTGTCAGGCTCAAATTTCAATACTCGAAATACTCAATGTATTCCTGCGTTTGAAATTATCGCCTTTCTTGTACTTGGCCAAAATTGGACGTTCTTCAAAGGTCTCTCTCATAGACAGACTGAAAGCCGGAAGACTTCAGTCTGTCTGTCCGATTGGCTATATTTGTTCCTGAATCGCCGTTGCATGTTTTTGTGAGGCGTAAAGCCGGGTTGCGGCATTGCGCTTCTTTTTAACGGTCATGTTATCGGCCGCAACAAAATCAACCGCTTTCATATCGCAGAAGCGGACGCACTGTGGTTGCCCGCCGCACAGATCGCATTTAAAAACCTTTTTGTCGATCTGGTTATAATTCATTGCTCCGAACGGGCAGACGCTAACACAGGAACGGCAACCGATGCACAGGGTGTGATCTATGGTCAGGAAACCATAATCCACATCCCGTGATATGGCTCCTACCGGACAGACATTTTTGCACGGCGCATCTTCGCACTGCTGGCAGATCATCGGTACGTACTGGCCTTCTTCTTCCCATTTGACAATTTTGATTCTGCTTCTGGCGGGATTGGATATCCCGTCATGCATTACAGCGCATACCAATTCACACAGACGGCAACCGGTGCACTTCTGATATTCGACAGTCAGAACTTTCTCCATTGTATTTTCCTCTTTAATCTATAATAGGTGTGATGGTTCCTGGTTAAGGCCGAGTCGCTCCATGGTCCCGGATGTCGGCACGCCTTGTTTGTCCCAGCCGCAGTGGTTATAGAATTCATCCACCATTTTTTTGAATTTTTGACGATCAATTGTCCGTCCGACAACATCGGGAGCACCGCGCCGCGTAGGTTCATCAAAATAGCGGTGATTGAGCATATCGCCTTTTATCAAATCGTTCCGCGTCAAACCCTCTCTCAAATTGAATAATCGTTCAAGATTGTTGCACCGCTCGGCGATCTCCCAAAGCTCTACAGGCGTAAATTCAAGGCCTGTGTTGTAATAGATCACCTTTGGCCAGTCCTCAAAATTGGGCAGGGTGGCTCCCAGGAATACAGTGTGGTATTTGCATATTCCAAGGCAATCGACAGCCATGAAACAGTTTTGATGCCAGAAGACCTGCCAGGGCTTGCCCTCATAATCGGTATGTTCAGAACTTAACGGGCCGTCGTAGGGAATCGGATTGCTGTATATCTTGCGCATAATCTTTTCGGGCAGATGGTACAGGTCAATCGCCGGCCGGCTGCGAAGATGGTCGGATCCCCGTGAGGCAGTGGCAATGTTCAGAGCCAGGCCAGGCGTTCCGCGTTCATCGGAATGCAGATTGCTCATGCCTTTCACCTGGATCAGATATTCAAAAGAATTCTTGCCGATTTTTTCGGACGCAGGGATGCCGCCATCGGCCAGGACATCACCCAGCCAACCCTTGCGAAGACAAATGCGATGCACCATCTCCAGCAGTGCTTCATCATTGCCGAATCGCAGATCCAGTCCGTCGGTTTCCTTGTTGGTAATAATTCCCAGTTCATAAAGCTCCATGGCCCACGCGATCATGCTGCCGATTTCCAGGTTGTCCACGCCGTACTGATTAACAAGATGATTTCCCGTCAACACTGTTTCAGCTTTTCTGCAGTCCGGCTCAGCCCCAAACGCACCCTGGGAAGTATATTCCGGCCCCTCATCGTATTTTCCGGCATAGGGTCCTGATGGGATTTTGTACTGGGCGCGGCAGTGAACCTGACATCCGAAACACCCTGTCATGTGATACGGTCCCATGGTTTCGATGGCAATTTCATCGAGTCTTTCGGGCTCGATGTCGTCGGCGTATTCCATCTGATTATATTGAAAGTTGCGGGTACGCAATCCACCCCATGAGTTTGTGGCTCCCCATATAAAAGGAGTACCCAGAGCCCCTTGGGTGCTGTTGACTTTAGCACTGGTAATTCCCTCGATAAACCGCTTGTTATATTCCAGGGCATCGACGGGATGGGCGATCTTGATGTCCATAGTGCCTCGAACAGCAACAGCTTTAAGGTTTTTTGAACCCATCACAGCACCCATGCCCGTACGCCCTGCAGCGTTCTTGATGCCGGTCATAACATTGGCATACCGCACCAGGTTTTCGCCGGCCTGACCGATAACGGCACTTTTAATATCTTCGTCCCCGAGTTCCTCGCGAATTGCCCATTGAGTTTCTGTAGTGGATTTACCCCACAGGTAGGCGGCATCACGAATTTCTATTCTGCCGTTGTGAATCCAGATATAGACCGGACTGTTGGCCTTGCCCGTGATAACCAGGTGGTGAAAACCGGCCCACGCCATCTCCGGGGCAAAAAATCCACCCATATTGGCGCTTCCCAGCAAACCGGTAAGCGGTGATTTGGCCATGATGTGCGTGCGGGCAGTGGCAGATGCGCATGTTGCAGTCAGAATTCCACCGCTGATCATTAACGGATTGTCAGGTCCGAGCGGATCGCATCCTTTAGGCGCATGATTGTAAAGCAGGTAGGCGTCCAATCCGCGGCCGCCCAGGAATTTTTTTCGAATCTCAATCGGGATCGGTCTGGTTTCAATTTTACCCGTGGAGAGATTAATATATGCAATTTTTCTATCTAACGCCATCTTTAACTCCCTCCTTTATCTGAGATTTGATTTTTGATGCTGCTAATTTACTGCTCAGCGCTTCGGCCGCAATTTTCCGGTTGACTTCCCAGACGGGTCCGCGAATTCGCGGCAGATCCGGTCTCACCCAGTAAATTCGATACTCCATTCCACAGGTTCCGCACTTGATGTGAGCGACGCCCGGGGATGGCTCCATTCTCTCCATGCAGCTGGGGTTGTGGCACCTGACTTTGCCAAATGTTCTGGTTTTGCGTAACGCTTCGGCCGCTGAGAGTTTTTCTGCTTCGATTGCCATGACAAACTCCTTGTTCTTGATTTTTATTATTTTAGTCAGTTTAAGAGCAGTTGTTCACTATCATGAATTTTTTGTTTA
>JAUYEO010000282.1 GCA_030689795.1 Desulfobacterales bacterium
ATCCATAAAAGGCAAAGGGCGGTTCATCCCCACGTGTGTGGGGAACGCCATCACCTTCAACACCACCCCAGGAAGGGTTATCGGTTCATCCCCACGTGTGTGGGGAACGCACTTCTTCTATCTCTTTGATATTTCATTAAATTTTCAAAGAGCAAAATTCTACCAAAAATAAGCAAGACAAATTCAGCCTCTTAATTCATTCTGATTATCATTCTCCGGCAAAAACGAGACCAGCTTTATACCGTCCATCTCCACAGGAATGCGCCTGTTTGCTCCCAGCGTCATAAAATCAAAACCAGACTCGGTATTGGTGCTCCATGCCATGACGGCATTCCCGTCTTCAATCCCTTTTTCGATCTGGTCCCAGATCATCTCGCGTACCCGCCGCGATACCTTGCCGATATAAACCCCTGCCCGGACTTCCAAGAGCCAGATTGCCAGGCGACCTCTCAGGCGGGGTGGTGCGTTTTCAACCACGGTGACCAGCATCGCCGATTCCCTCCTTGTTTGGAATTGCCATCGCAACCGCCTCTTCATGGGGCTTCGGTCTTTCCAGTCCGCCTGAAGTTAAAACCTCTTCAATTGTCGGGATTATCCGGTGCAGTATCCTGGATTGGCGGAAAGAATCCCGGCAGGCCAGCCGAACTTCCCGCTCCGGAGAAAATGGTTTTCTGGCGGCAATACGAAAAGCTACAGGAACCACAGTCTCAAATTTGAAGATATCCGCAATATCATATACAAAAGATTGCGGCTTGCCTGTATGGATAAAACCGATAGCCGGAGCGTATCCCGCCGCCAGAATGGCGGCTTCGCATATCCCGTAGAGGCAGGCCGTCGCCGAGCTCAGGCAGCGGTTTGGAATATCGCCGCTTTCCCACTCTGTGTGGTCATAGTTGCGACTTTTCCAGGTTATTCCGTATTGCCGTGCGAGCAATTCATACATCTTCCGCACCCGCACCCCTTCAATTCCACGCAATTGTTCTATGCTCCGGCGTTCCGGAGGCTTCTCTTTAAATCTGAGTTCATACATTTTACGGACAACTTTGAGGCGGGCATCATCATCCAAAGCAAGCTTAGCCTGATAAAGCAGCCTGTCTGCCCGTGCTCCTCCCGGTTGCCCGGAGGCATAAAGCCTGACACCGGCTTCTCCTATCCAGACAAGCAGGCAGCCTACCCGCGCCGCCAGCATGACGGCCATATGAGAAACACGCGTTCCCGGCTCCAGCATGAGGCAGGCCACACCGCCTACCGGGATGTGGGTTCTAACGCCGGTCTTATCCACAACGACAAATGCCCCATCGAGCACATCGAGGTTTCCCTTTTCGATAAAAATAACGGAAACCCGGTCTTTTATTGGAATCGGTTTGAGCGGAGGAAGGATTGGTTCGGTCACTCGGATGCGTTCTCCTTTAAAAATCGGTTGCTGACTTTATTATCACGTTTATTATCACGTTTATCGGCTATTATCACGTTTTACGCCATTTTGCTCCGCGCCCGGTTCCAAGGACTTCGAGTTTCCCTTCATTCCGAAGCGACTCAAGAATAACCCGAATCATTGGACGGCTGACGCCGGAGCAGGAACGGGCAAGGTCCCCCACGCTGAACTCCTCAGGGAGGTGTTCAATTGCCTCTCTGACCCAAACCGTTTTTGCGCCCCGACTTGCGCGGATATTGCCTACCCGGTCCTCAAATTCTTTATAGGCGGCAATCAAAATCCCAAGACTATATTCCCACCAGGGAAGAATCCTGTGTTTGCCCCCATGCCAGTTTTCCGAAGCGCGCTGTAAGGCTTCATAATAAGTTTCTTTGCTTTCCTCGATGATACGCTCCAAGCTGATATAACGGCCCACATCGTATTCAGCTTGATGAAGGAGTAAGACGGTAAGCAACCGGGAAACACGTCCGTTTCCATCGGTAAAAGGATGGATGCAGAGAAAATCGAACACGAAGGCATGAATCAGCAAAAGACGATCTATGCGTCGCTCTTCCCAAAGGCGGTTGAAACGGTCGCAGAGTTCTTTCAGGAAGTAGGGGGTTTCACTGGCCGAAACTGGAATAAAGCGTGTAATCCATCGGCCATCGGGAAGTCTTTCCTCAATCGTGTTATCTCGGTTTTTCCAGATACCCGCCGGAAGGTCCGTGAGGCGGAGCATATCACCATGAATTTTCAAAATGGTTTCCGGTGTAATTGAGAAGCGTGCATAGCTGGTATGAATCTGAGCAAGCACGTCCCGATAACCCACGACCTCAGCCTCCGACCGATTTTTCGGCGTAGTCTTTTTCTCCAAAAGCGGCTTCAGGCGTTTTTCATCCACAATCACCCCCTCGATTCTGTTGGAGGACTCGGTGCTTTGAACAATTGCCACTTCTTTTAATGTCTTGAGAATCTGGGGAGTCTGCCGGGTAAAAAGTTCCTGTTTTCCCCGATACTCACCCAATAGCCGGAGGGTTCCGGCAAACTCCAACGGTATTGACTGCTGCTCAAGAAAAGCGCGGTCTAATGATTTCATCTTCGATGCCTCATATTATTTATTCTTCCCCTTTAAACGCTTTCTGCTCTCAGGTTCTATTAGATAATTCTCCGGAAGATACCTTCGGTGTTGGCACACAACATGCGTTGCCCGCCACTGGCGGTTTCTATCGAAAGGGTATGTACAATTTATATCCACCCTTTGCCAAGCTCCGGATCACGCTGTTTCATGCGTTGAATGTACTGTTTTGGATCTTTCGAGTCTATGATGGCAAGAACGACATCCTCAACAACAAACCACCATTCATTATTATGCAACATTGTCCGGATTCCTTTACCCTTGAAGACTGCAAGTTTTGTTTCCATTTTTATTTTCCTTTAAATCCGCTTCACCAGCATAAGGCCGCAGCCGAAGGCTTTTGCAGGGCCGATGCCTTTGTACAAACTTTCTTCTATAAAAGTATTAGGATCGGTGACAGTAAGTATTCCATTAAAATCTATGGTGTTGATGGTGATCGGCTTTGTCCCTTTGCCTTTGAAAAACTTTTGCTGATTATAGCCATCTACCCTCACATCTGTTTCATTCACAAAAAAGCCTTTCTCTTTCTCACACCCTTTGAACCAAGCAAAACCAGCCTCTTGAATAAGTTCTGCAACATTAGGCCGCTTGTTATGCGACGTTGCTTTAAAATTCAACCGGGTTTTTGTCTCCATTACAACGTCGTGTCGTATTCGCTTTTTTGTATGCGGTTTCTCTTTAAGTCCGAGCACTTTGCGGCTTGCGAGCCAAACTTCAATTTCGGCCTCTGTCCGCTCTTTCTTGTCATACTGTACGGGATTAGCCCTAAGCTTGAAGGCAAGCCGTTCTCCTTGTGAGATATTAGGCTTGTAAACTTTGGGATGGATTTCCCAAAAACCTTTTGAATCTTCCGGCTCGCGTGCCGAAACGGTATAAAAAGTCGGCCAGCCGTTCACAGTTTCATAGCGATACAGAAAATCGCGCTTCCGGTCAGGGCCATCGCTGAACAAATTCCACACCAGTTTATGAAAACTGTACCCATCGCCCCTGACAAGACCCGCAATCTCTTTTGGTGATACATCACGCCGCAGTCGAATAAGGCTGAAATACATGGTTAGCCCTCCTTTCGTATACCGGCGTAGTTCTCTTGGCGTTCGGCAAACTGCCACCGCTTACGGCTAAGAGGCACGTCACGACGAGCAATAACATGTTCCCGCTCGTAACCGCTCTCTATACCGTCCTCCCAGTAAACACCAGTTTGTGAGGATGGAACTATTCCGGGTAAGTCATTGGTGGAAAAACTGTGGCCCTCTAAAGCATCTTTGAAATTCGTAGCAGATACCACTTTCGACTGAAGCGGGAGAGCCAACGGACAGGACTTGCGTCCGAGATAGAGCACAAACACCGGTTTACACAGAGCGTCAGCAAGCATCTGCGCTGAATACGCCGAACCATCTCGGAAAGATATTGCTACTGTATAGGCAGCATCGCAGCGATAATCCCTGCTGGAAAGTATTGTATTAAGCTTTTCAACCGCAAGTTCTGAGTAGCGCGTGTACCGTGTTACACCCTTCTTTTCCGATGGAACCTGTGCAGTGTGATAATCCCGCAGTAACGTTCCCATCGCATCAACACGGACGGCAAAGGAACAAGTATCAGCAAATGCCTTTTGACGCTCGTCTTCATCGCGGCGGATACCAAGGGCCGCAGCCAATAGGCCGATGATTGCCGACTTTGATGGATGAGCAAAGCTGGGACGGTATTCTCCGACGGCAATATCACCCCACGCCGCCATAGGGCCATAGAGTTGAAATACAAGAAAATCAGCCATATGTTACTCCTTCACAAAGGACATGATGTCACTGAGACTTCCAACGCCGGTTTCGGCATTCATTGTTTTAAAAGCATCATAACAGGGGCCGTAGACTTTGTCGAAATTGTCACGACGCTTTTCCAGTTCAATTATAGCCGAGCTGAGAATATCTTCTCCTTTCACCGGTTTTAGAAATGCCACAGAAAGCGAGCGCGGTTGATCGCTTCCTTTTTCTGCCAGCAGGTATGAGGTGCGAGCGCGTGAAGCGAAGCTATTCTGTTTACCACTCGGCGCAATTTTGGCCGCTGCTTCAACCAGAGTCACTAATGCTTTGTCGGCAAGAGCCTTGTCACCGCCCAGATTCTCCACCAACAGATCACGGTTAATGCAGGCGTACAGATAAAAAACGCCGGCAGCAAACTCGGTTTCACCGATATGTCCTGCCCCCATGTCCTCTTTGCCACGATTAAGGTCATCTACAGCAGTGAAATAGTCGTCTTCAACAGCCACCTCGTGAACGGTGATAGCATGGGCAACCTGCACTGCGGCTTCGATGTTATGTACAGGTGAACTTGCCAGCATTCTACCGAACATTGCAATGTCAAAAGCTGACGTGATTTTGGCTATAAGGAGCAATCCCCTTAATTTGCCGACAATCTGATTGGTTATCTTCTTTTTGTCCTCTACCTTGGTTTTTTCATTTCTTTTGGCCTGAAGGGATAGTATCTCCTGAACTGCTTCCCCACCAGCTGTTTTGTCAGATAAAACAGCTTTCACTTCTTTCAGAAAATCCTTCAAAACCATTTCTTCCGCAGGTGACACAAACACAAGTTGTTTGAGCATCCCTGGCTCGTCGTCTGGTTCACCATATACGGCAAGAATGTCATTAGCCCAGACCTCACTCACAGGATTGTCTTTGGGCAATTCAGAAATAATTATCTCCTTGCCGAGTCTTCTTGTGCGCGTTCCGATATGTCCATCTAACGATTTCTCAAAGAGTTCAGAAGTTCTCCACGCACGTTTCAGGCTCTGAGACGATATCCGAAGGCGGGTTTTGCCGCCCATCACGGCGGTCTTTGGACGACCAAGATCATCACGATTGAGGTTAGAGGGAGGATAAGCTGTCAGCAAATGCAGTTGAATAAATATGCTCATAGTTTTGTTCTCCTTTTTAAATATGACTGTCTGTGTTTAACGAATGCTTCTTTATTTTTCGTTAGGCGCCTTTGAGTAGTATTCAAACGCCCATTCCTTACGGATGTCAACATATCTGTCATTCCAAAGATATACGCTTCGCGCCAGACTTTGAAGGTCTACCGTGCCACCGAGAAGAGCAATAACGCGTGTCATTGCACTGAAGAGTTCTTCCCGATCTTTCACCTTAAGCAGTCGTCTGAAGCGCAATCCGCTCACCTTAGCTTTAGCATCCTTTGAGGCTACCGCCTTTCCGGTCGCCATCTGTTCAGCAATACCGACCCCATCTATATTTGCCTTTACACGTGCAGATAGACCGACCACGAGTGATAAGCGATCATCGTCAAACCTGCCAACATTCAACAGACTCCTCCGCAAAAGATGATAGGACGGCAAAAAAACGACTTCAGCAAGGGTGCTGCACCGCCGTAAAGCAGCCCTTTCACCGCGTTCTTTTTCAAGCCCCTCCCACCACTTAATCAAAACCTGCACTTCCGGTGAATCCTTCTTGAAATTCAAATACTTTTCACTCATAGTTCCTCCATTGCAGTCCACAAAATGAGCCCATTAGGGCGTCGCCTTCTTTTTCCCTTTGGCAGTCGTCTTTTTTGTTACCGGCAAGCCCAACAGTTCCTTTATCTTCTTGCCGTTGTTGTAAGATTCCATCGCTTTACGAGCTTTGACAACCCGCCTCGGATCAGCATCTTCAACAGGCCCGTTCCAGGCAAGCATGTCGAATATCCGCAACGCCTCATCACATAAAGTCTTATGCCAAGCGATACGAGCTGAAATGCTGTCACCGCCAGATGCAAGCGCTGTTATTATTCCATTCAACGTCTCGTAGAAAACCGACTCAGTATTTTGCCAAAAAGTTGAGTCTACAAAAGACATATTTCCCTTTATGTCGCCAGGTCGTTTGAACCATGCTGCCTTGGCAGCACTTCTAAGATTGCCTACGATTTCAGATGATGCTTTGATCATATTTACAGTACCGTCTTCAAACGCTCCCTTTATTGATGACTCAACAGAGATTAACGGTATCATTGACTCATACCAGCAGCGTGCTTTCATGTTGTCCATATCGTAACCAAATGCCCATAGCCGTAGCTGCCAGTCGCCCATTTGCCGCTCATTGATATATTCATGTACAACTCTGGCAGCTTCTATGCCGCCCATTTGAATTTCTTTATCACCCTCTTTTTTTACTTTCTTATTTTCCAGAACCAGGCCAAGCCAGTGCCTGTAGCCCACTCCACCCGGTTGCGTCAACAAGGCTTTGTTTCGTGCCTCCTCTTTCTGTGTTTTTTGATTTTTCTTAATCCTTGTATCGAATGCAGACAGAGGATGCTTCATCGGAGCTTTATATTCCGTACCTTTATTGACTTCTTTATACGAAACAATTAGATCGTCACTTTGCTGTGAGCAGATATCACAGTTTCCAGAGGAGGGAGCATCAGTATCTAAATTAATACGGCGTGGCATAGCCCAAAAATATTGCGCGGGGTGAATATCCTGTTCTGTGATTTGGGCTTTAGTGACTGATAACCAAGGGAACTTATTTGAATCTGCACTTTGTGTAGAATTGCACATACTCAAGAAAGTCTTCGCTTCAAGCACATTTAACCAGATTGTATGCCACAGCATATCAAAATCCTTATCACCGATAACAATCGTCGTTAAGGGGCCACCACCACGAAGAGAGGTTCTATATCCGCTCCCTCCAGCTGGAGAGTTTGTTTGCATCGTAAATATAGCCGTAGCACAACAAGATGGACACAAAGCACGAACAGCATTACGCTTAATAAAATGATCGGTATTATCTTCACATGTTTTTTCTCCCGGCGTATCTATGAGCAGTCCGTCAATTGTGCCTGCTTTAGTCTCAAGCTTGTTAAAATCCTGCATAAACCTCGGCCCATCACCTCCAAGCTCAAAGGCATGATGAACAGTCATGAACGCCGTTTTAAGTTGATCCGGCGATGGCGCTGTTCGCAGCTTCTGCTTCCATTCAATTGGTTTAGCCGGAGCAAAGGTTGTTTGAACCAACCCGATCAGAAACTGTATCAGCGCTCCGTTGAAGTCAGGGCGTGGCGCATCAAGGGCAACAACCGGATTTTTCTCAAAGTCATCTGTTACCTCCCACGGTCTAATTCTATCCGGCGTTCCGTCCTTTCGCTTTACCGGAATCCACTTCTCATCAATCAGATTAAATTTCATTTTCGTCGGCCTCCTTGCTTGTCACAGTAACACCTCTCGTTCGACGATACGTCACAATAACCGTTTCACCTTTTTTGTTTAGCGCTTCACCCCGCCAAGTCTCATCATCATATTGCGTCATCGGTACCAGCACACTCCATTTACCTTTGTCCGGCAACTCCAGTTTTAGTTTTTCAACCTCCTCTTTCAACGCAGGTTCAGGGAACTCCGCTTCAGCAAATATTCTCTTGCTGCTGATGCTCACTTGACTCATATCCCACGGGAAAGTACCTTCCTGATACCACGGAGTAAGTTTTTTCCCATCCCAACAGGCAAGACGCACAGTGGTTGCTATCTCGCCTAATCGTGTCGGAGTACGCATGTCTTCAAGCCATTGATTTGGGGTTGCTGCATACCCCTCTTCAAGCTTAAGCATGTTAATGTGGGCCAGTGATTTGTCGGCCTGCCATTTTCCAGCCGCATCCAGATCGCGCTGGCGTAGTAGCTGCGGAATCAATTTATCCGCCTTATCATCAAAAGCCGCTTCAATAAGTTCACGAGCATCATCAGGCATTTTCAATGCACCCTTTCCAGCCAGAAGATGTGCGGTCAGCCAGAGACAGCCATGACTCGGATAAACGTATGCCGCTTTAGGAAATGCTTTTTTATACCAATCCTCTTCAGCTTGGCCCTGTGGTTCAGGGGAATGAATAACAAAGCAAGCTGGTTCACGCTGGTCCGGCCCTGAATCGGCAGGTAAAGGGTCGCCTCGTTCATCTCGTATATGGCGGTGAAGCCGACCGGCTCTTTGGATTAACAAGTCCATAGGTGCCAGATCGGAGACAAGCAGATCAAAGTCCAAATCAAGGGACTGTTCCACTACCTGAGTGGCAATAATAACCTTGCCTTTTCGCTCAAGTTCTCCGCTCTTTTTGCCAAAGGTATCGGTGACTATTTTTTCAACAGCCAGCCGGTCACCCATAGCAAAACGGGCATGAAAAAGCATCAATTTGTCAGCGGGCAAAGCAGTTCTTAAAGTCTGGTGGGCTGCGAGCGCGTCATAAACAGTATTTCGTATCCAGCACACACATTTCCCATTTTGCGAAGCCTCAACAATCAGACGTTCGACTTCATGAGCGTCCGGTTCAATGTTGACGACCACGGATGTTTTCCGCAGATGGGCAGCCTCAATAGGTTCTTCGTTAAAAGATGACCGGCTCATCTGTGTGGCAAGGGGATAGATGTCTTTATTGGTAGCCTGCGGAGAATCAATCTGAAGCCCCTTTGCAAAACTGTCGAGCATTGCCTGCCGTGTATGTTGCGGAAGGGTTGCAGAAAGAAGTATCGCACTTCCGCCTAAAGCAGAGTGAAAGGTTAGCAGATTCTGCAAAAGCTTATTCATGTACGGGTCGTAAGCATGCACCTCATCAATAATAAGGATATGTCCGGCGAGACCAAATAAGCGTAATGATTGGAAACGCGACGGGAGAATCGCCAACAGAGCTTGATCGAGCGTTCCAACCCCAACATCAGCAAGTAGTGCCTTCTTGCGATTGTCCGCCAACCATGCAGCGCATTGAGCCGTGGCCGTTTCTTCCTTTTCCTCATATTCCACCTGATGTTGAGAGGAGTCAGATATTGAGTTCATAAACGCTTCTGAAAGATGTCTTGCGCTGTGAGCAAGCACAATAGACGGCTCGGCGTTTGCATCGAAAAGCCGCTGATAAACCGGAGATTCAGTTGGAGAAGGCTTTATTGCCAGGCGATCAAACATTGCATTAGTTGTTGCCATAGTCGGTAAGGCGATAAAGATACCGCTGCCAGCGCCCTGAGCCATGAGACGGCGTGAAAGGTAAAGTGCTGCTTCGGTTTTGCCGGAGCCGGTAATGTCCTCAAGGATGAATAGCTGGGGCGAGTTCGTGACCGGGCATTCAGCAACAAAGCGCTGTAGTGGTGTCGGAGTATTAATTGCAGTAAAAACCCCGTTGAAGGAGACTCCTTCATTCACTTGCCAAACGTGACCAACACCGGCTTTGCGAACAGCCTCTTCAGCTTGAGGAAGGGCATACTTTTCCCAGTATTCATCAAGAGGAATAGGTGTCTCTTTAAATCGAAACCATTCAACCTTCGAGCCGACCCAGTCACACAGCACAACAAAACCGGCCAGGAACCATGAAGCTTGCTTAATGCGATCATACAAATCAAGCGGGGAGATCATATTCAATGCTGGCGGATACTGCTGAATAAACAGGGTTTTAAGGTCATTGAAAAAAGATAGTGCAGCCGCTTTGTCGTTTTCTTCAAAGAAGTTTTGCAGCCGCAATCGTATATCGTTTCTCCCTTGTAAACTGGGGGGCTTCCCGTGATGACCGCTGAATGCCTTGGAAAGAATGTTCAGTATCTCCTGCCAATATTCTTTTTCACCCTCCATCTCAGGAAGAATACTTGAGCGCCAGACCTCATCTTTCCACAGGAGATGTCCAAGGCTGTCGTGCCGGACAGTATATTGCCTGGATGTTCCTTTGCCTTGAAGCTTTGAAATCAAATCCTTACGCAAGCCCTGAAACGTCACGGAAAACTTACCAATGTCATGTAGACCAAGGAATGTGAGTATCCAATAAAGGCTGGTCTTTTCGTCGAGTCTTGTGATTTCGGATATTTTCTTACTAAGCAAGGTGTTCTGTTTGAGCAGCATTGCCCCAACCGATGCAACTTCCAGGCAATGATAAGGCAGAAGATGATAGCCATTGCCATCCTTATCCGCCTTGCCCCAGTATCTATAATAGCTTTTATGAGATTCGGTCATCTTTTCACCATCTCAGACTGTTAAGGAGCTTTCCCGGCGAGGAAGCCAATTGTGCCGACGCTGTCGGCACTTTTTCAGTTTTGCCCGGTATTCCCGCAGGTAGGAACGGCCGCAATTGTGGGGACAGCGTCCCCACAATTTGAGGATAAAGCCGGTAAAATCGAAGGTAACGGTATAATTGGCGCCGATTGCAATTGCTGATTTTCAATTTAGTGAGCTGCTTCGCCAGTTCACTGAGCAGTTTCTCGCCATAGTTTGCCCTGTCAGCGCCTCGAAGCATGAATTCTACGATATACAGTCCTATTACCCAGTTCCTAAGCGTAAGGCTGATGTTTACAGCACGCCCGGCCTGAGCCGAAAGTTGCTCGTGAACCTGCCGTATTGATTCAACCAATGTTTCAAATGTCAGTTCCTTCATCATCTTTTCACCATTTCCATCCAGATCATCGCCGTCAATTTTGCGTCGTCAAGGGCACGGTGGCGATGAATTTCCGGCGGCAAATCGCCTAAAAAATGCTTTGCAACTGTATCGAGTTTATGATTCGGCAACATAGGAAAGCGTCTCCTGCTCATTTTCATGGTGCAGAGATATCCGTTGTTCATGCCAAGACCAAGTCGTGAAAACTCATATCTTAAAAAGCTGATGTCGAATACGGCGTTATGAGCCACCAGCGTGCTTTCTGAAATGTATTTATGAAAATCGGGGAAAATATCTTCGGGGGCAGGCTGCCCGAAGAGCATCCTGTCTGTTATTCCGTGAACCTTTTGAGCTTGCCTTGAAACAACCTTACCACAATTAATCAGGCTTTGAAATTCGGAAATAATGTTTCCATCCGCTATGAGAACAGCGCCGATTTCAATTATTCTGGCGCCATGCTGGTGGCTGAAACCGGTCGTTTCGACATCAAAAATCACATACCGGTTTTCATTTTTTGACATTTGCAACCCTTTTGAGTTTAATGCCCAACGAGTTCAGCCATTTCTTTATCAGGAAATCTTGTCAAATCATACCTGTACTTTAATCATTTAAAATAAAAAGGTTATTTGGGGTAATTCTCTTTAAAAAAGAAAGGATAAAGATATAGCTCTTTTTTGTCATCTCCAGATAGATCATGGCCGTCAGTTTTGCGTCATCGATTGCACGGTGGCGCTGCATACCTTCTGATAAATTTGTCTTATTCCGTTAAAACCTTTTTAGGTTTTGGCAGCCGCTTTTTTTCTTTTTGTGATATTTTTAGGTAGTTTTCTGGTGAAACCACTTTCTTCCTTGTTTCTTTTTCAAGCTTTTCGCGGGCATCACCAGCAATACGTCCGCCCTTTCGGGCAGTGGTGCGGTTTTCGTCAAACCCCTGAGCGTCTTGAACTCTTGTAATTTCAGTTGTGGCGGCTTCACCCAGCATGGAAAAGATTAATTCGAGGTCAGTCATATGGTCACGCAGATTTTCACGCTCCAGTCCTTTCAATTCTTTGTATTCGGCCGGAGTCAGCCCAAAAGCAGCCTTGGAGATTTCAGCGGTAAGGATCGAATATTCACGTTCCTCCCTGATGCTCCTGTTTTTCCATTCGTCTGTTAATTCTGCACGGATGGCAATGCCGCGCATGCGTTTCTCAATCCAGTCATCCGAATATCCCTTGGCCCGATAAATAGCCTTGGTACGTTTGGTCGCCAGTTCCGGATCTTCGATTTCCTGTACCCGCTCGTAGCCGACTTTCGCCAGCCAGCGCTTGAAGGGCTCTGCCTTCGGAGAAGGGATCGACTGGATGATGCGGAAAATTGTTTCAGTATTAGCACAGTCTGTTTCATAACGTTTTCCGTCTGAAGACTGCAATTTCAGTTGTCCGATTTTTTCGGACAACTCAACATATCCTTCTTCAAAAAGCTTTTTTTTAAGATCATTCCAGTATTTTCTTGGCCTTTGTGTTCCAGTTAAAGCCTCAACCACATCAATAATCGAAAACCACCATTCATTCATATGAATAGTTTTTCGTATTTCCTTTCCCCTGAATACGGCTATATTTGTTTCCACCTAACCCTCCTTTTGAACTGATTGAACCGATCTAACCGCTTGAACGGCTTGAATCGATCGAACCGCTTGAACTATTCATGTCTTGTTCTTTTTTATATTCAAATCCTTCATTATCTGTTCCACTTCTTCCTTCATACTTTTTCGCGGAGGTTGTTTGTATTTTGGCCCCTTGTATGGACTGCGTTTGAGGTATTCCATGAAGTTGTTAATCATGATGGAAATCTTTTTGCAGGAGTCTATCAACTGATCGCCTTCCTTTTTATCCACATATTTTTGATCTATCGCAATGTACAACTGACACCGAACCTCACCGCACGAGCCCTTAGCAATAGATAAGAATTGAATGAGTTCCTGATTGCCGCTTCGTTCGTAACCTTCAGCAATGTTGCTCATGATTGAAACTGAAGCTCTGCGGATTTGGTCGCGAAGGCCGAAGTCTTTGGAGAAGGCGCTGCTGCCGGTTATGGAGTAGATTTTATTGGTCAATTCACGGGCGGATTTCCAGATTTCCAAGTCTTCGAAATAGGGAATAGCCACGGTTGTTTCTCCTTTTATATAAAAAAGTTTGAAACGATGGAACCGTTTAAACCGCTTGAGCGGCTGGAACTGCTTTAACTGCTTGAGCTGCTTGAACTGCTTAAACCGCTGGAACTGTTTGAACTATTCATTCATCTGATATGCGCCCTTTAGAGGAAAGACATATTTTTCCCAGACCCTTTTGAACCGCTCTTCATCAAGCGCGGGTTTTTTAATCATTCCGAGGCAAATCTCCATCTGTGCGCTGGTGCTGCCGGGTTTTGAATAAAGCTGAAGGGCAAATTTAGAGAAGTCTCTCACCATGAAGTCAAAAATCCGGTCAACAACATCATTATCAACTTTATGTATAAGGGAGTTTTCAATAATAAGCTGGCCGTACGCAACAAGAGTGAATAACTCCCCCAATGTAAGAAGAAAGTCGATATCCTTGGACTGGGCTTCACTTGGAGTAGCCTTGACAAGGAACTCCTTCAACGCTTCAAGCTGTGTTTTGAATATCCCGATATTCGGAAGATCAAGGCTGTTATAAGCCATATTGAAATCATGGAAGCGGATTTTTCCCAGCCCTCTTGTAGCTCCCTGGTTAAAAAGAAAATCGTCATTGGAGGGATCATTTCGTTTCGGTATTTCCGGAAATTGACCCGGATTGAAGAAGTAATTGGCCATAAATTTAATTATCAGCGCCATGTTCACATGGACGGTTCCTTCAAGCTTCGGAAGTGCGCGAATGTCTCTTGCTGCCATTTCAAAGTACATATCCCTTTCAAAACCCTTTGCGGCGATGACATCCCAGAGAAGATTTATGACCTCCTCGCCCTGCGTCGTCACTTTCATCTTTACCATAGGATTATACAGAAGATAGCGCCTGTCTTCAGGAGAGGCCGATTTCATGTAATCGGCAGCCCTGTTCGCAAAAAGTTTCATTGCAAAAAGGCGTGCATAAGCATCGGTGAAAAGCATTTTTATATGCGGAAAGTCCGTAACATACTTGTTGTAAAGCCGCCTGTTGGCGGCATGATCAATCGCCTCGTATAATGCATGTGTGCAAATTCCTATGGAGGCCCATCCGAGATTGTACTTGCCGACATTGATCGTATTCAATGCCGAATCCCACGCATCCTGCCCTTTTGTAAGAATATCATTTTCCGTAACCGGATAAGAATGAAGGGCGAATTCCGCCACGTATGACTGGCTGCTTACGACATTTTTTATGCATTCAAAATTTTTATGCTGCGAATCCGCCGCAAAAAAGACATATTCGCCGGTATCGGAGTCTTTGGCAAAAACGGAGACTATCGCGGCCTTGTTGGCATTTCCTATATAGTATTTCCCGCCGTCCGCCCTGTACGTCCCGTCAGGCATTTGGGTCAGCATCATTTCGCTCGAGTAGAGATCCGCTCCATGCTGCTTTTCCGAAAGGCCGAATGCAAAGATACCGCCCTCTTTCAGCAATCGGGCTGCTTTCTTTTTCACAGCCTCGTTTTTCCCCATCCAGACAGGCCCCAGTCCGAGTATTGAAACCTGCCACGTGTACCAGTAATGCAATCCGTAGAAACCTAATATTTCATTAAAGTCGCATATTCTGGCGGTATCCCACCGGCATTCCTTGTCGCCATATGCCGACGGAGTGAGGAGCGTTGAAAATATTTTTTCATTTTTTATAAAATCCAGAAAATCGGAATACCATATTCTGTTTCTGTCATCCTCTTTCAGTTTAACCTTGCCTTTGTTTTCAAAAAACCGGATTGTCTTTACCATTATCTCCCTTGATTTTTCATCAAGATGCTCAAACGTTTCTTTCTTTGGATTCAGTAAATTCATTTTTATATAACTCTCCTGTAGGATTGGATTTTGACTTAAGTACAATATGAAAAAATATCAGGAACACACCATCTGAGACCTTTGCATAACGCCCCCTTTTGCCCGATTACTGCGTCAGGCTCAAATTTCGGCACGAAGTGAAGCGATAGCGCTATCCTCGAAATACTCAATGTATTCCTGTGGTTGAAATTATCGCCTTCCTTGTACTTGGCCAAAATTGGACGTTCTTCAAAGGTCTCCATCCTTGTTACGAAACTGTTCGCACAACAATATTTTTTTACTTAGAATACATATTTTAAAATATCAAGCTTATAACCATCTCCCATTCAGCGGCCTTTTGAAAATTCCGCCTAATTTTCTTGAAATTTTTTGATAATTCGAATAATATCAAACCATCGCGTTCGACTTTGTACTGAACCATCTATAAAAAAGGAGGGTTAAAAAATGGGACTTAATATGCTGGTTGCATTCGACGATTCAGACAACGCAATGAGAGCGGTTGAATTCATTGTTAAAACTTTTACTCCTGAAAGCAAGGTAACCCTTTTTTATGTAGTCCAAGACAACATAACTCTCTGCGACATGAACAGCCCGGAATTAACCCCCTATTTTTTAACGCAGCAAAGCGCTTTCTGCGCGCTCGAAGAAAAAAAGAAGGAACTGGTAAACGAGACTATGCAGAAGGCAAAAGCCCTGCTCACAGGCGCCGGTTTTAAAGAAAAGAACATTGAAGTGAAGCTTGAAAAAAAGAAAAGCGGGGTCGCGAGAGATATAATCAATGAAGCGCACTCAGGCTATGATCTTATCGTTATCGGAAGAAGAGGGCTCTCGGGTATAATGGAATTTATTTTGGGAAGCGTTTCTCAAAAAGTCCTGCAATCTGCTAAGGATATATCGGTACTGATTGTCAACTGAGACCTTTGCATAACGCCCCCTTTTGCCCGATTACTGTGTCAGGCTCAAATTTCAGTCCTCGAAATACTAAATGTATTCCTGTGGTTGAAATTATCGCCTTCCTTGTACTTGGCCAAAATTGGACGTTCTTCAAAGGTCTCAAACTGAATATGGATGTTTGGTATAAAGCGGGAAAAGAAATCGGAATACGGGCTCTTAATTAAAAACGACCCGTGTGCGCCTGAACACCTTGTTGTAGTCTATTTCGGATTCTTTAATGACTTGTTTTATATATTTCATATTCTTTTCTATTGCTTCTTCATATAAATTTCTTGAAATGCCGTAACGGGCTTTAAAATGCGCGGGGAGAAACCTTGCGACATTTCCTAAATCTTTCGATAATCTAATTTTAATTTTCTCATAAAAATTTCCCGTTTTCATGAGAAGATCTATTTCACTCTTGAAGCCGCCTACTTTCCCCTCCCTGTATTCATGAAAAAGAAAAGGCAATTTTTCAACATAGGTCCTGTCGGCCATCTGGCCCAAAAGGTCTGACGCGCCGAGCATTTTGCCGAGAAGTTCGGTTTCGCGGGAGGAAAAATTTATCTTATCAACAGATGAGTCAATATCAACTTCGGTGCATAAGAGCAGGTCGGCGCACGTTTTAAACTGAGCCTTTGAGAATCCGTTGCCCGTAAAATATTTTTTCATAAACTCAATGCTTCGTTCAACATGAATCAGGGTATATTTTGCGCCTGTGCCGGAGTGGTCATTCTCGGTTTGAATGTATCCCGTATCATGCAACAGCGTCGCAATCAGGGCAAGTCTTGCATTTTTCATCCCGATCTTCTCACCTTCAAGTACGGCTCCATGGATAAGACGAACCATTGCAAGGAATGCGTCCGAAGTGTGCCTCAGATCATGATATTTGGTATTGCATTGCCGGTATCCGGGATATTTGCCGTGGAAAAGATTTAAAATATCTTTGAATGCATGCTCTACAGGATCAAAATTAAAATCCGGGTATGCCATGTGAACAGTTGTTTTGACCTCGTCAAGCACACATTGAGGGTCATACATGTTCACAAGATTCGATATATGAATTTTCTCTTTACCCATATCTTCCCGAATGGTACAATGATCCTGAAAAGTCGACAAGTTCAAATAATAATTATCCTGACTCATAACAAGAATCTATATCGGCGTCAAGTTGAGGATAAAAAAACAATCTTTATGGCCTTTGTTACTATTCCCAATATCATTGGAAAGATTTTTGTCCCCGAGACACGGGACGAAACCATTAAAAAGCGGAAATGCCATGACTGCTTTTCATGCCAGATGTGCAGTGAAAGCAGGTGCGAACTGTGCATGTCTGAAGAATCATGCAATAACAAAAAGCCCGAAGGGAAAAAAGCGTGAGACTGGATTGGATAGAAAAAATAACATGCCGGGCTGCCGACCACTTGTATTCAATTTATCCTCAGCCTTTCCCCGATAAAAAGAGGCTTGCGGATTGCAGGATAATTTCGCACAGGGGAGAACATGATAACAGGAGTGTTTTTGAAAATACCCTTAAGGCATTCGACAAAGCCCTTGAAAGTGGAATTTTCGGCATTGAGTTTGACCTGCGATGGACAAAAGACTTAATGCCCGTTGTATTTCACGACAGAAATACAACGCGGCTGTTTAAAAAAAACCTCAACATTAATGAAACATCTTTTTCCGATTTAAAATCGTCAATCCCGGAAATACCATCTCTTGCCGAAACAATCTTAAGGTACGGCAAAAAGCTTCATCTCATGGTGGAAATGAAACAGGAATTTTATCCTGAGCCTGTTTATCAGGCCGGTGTATTAAAAGATCTTTTTTCAGCTCTTGAGCCCGCAAAAGATTATCATTTAATATCCCTTTCGCCCGGCATCTTCAACATGATCGATTTTGTGTCTGAAAACGCATTTCTTCC
>JAUYEO010000294.1 GCA_030689795.1 Desulfobacterales bacterium
TTCAGGTTGTTGCTGATCTGGCGCAAGACTTGGAACCTGTCTTTGCATCCAAAAACCAGCTGCGGCAGGTTTTCCTCAATATCATAGGCAACGCGCGCGATGCCATGTCCGAAGGGGGCACCCTTTCAGTTAAAACAACCTCCGACGGCGCCATTGTTGCTGTCGACATCAGCGATACGGGCATCGGCATCAAAGAAGAGGATCTGGACAAAATCTTTGAAGCTTTCTTTACTACTAAAAGCAGTGTTAAAGGCGTGGGCCTTGGCCTATCGGTCTGTTACGGGTTCATCAAAGATCATAACGGCGACATCAAGGTAAGAAGTACCTGGGGCAGTGGAGCCACATTCACAATTATTCTTCCGGTTTATCAGGAGAACGCACATGATTCCGCTGCTGCTTAAGCCGCCAACCGGATTAGTGCCGCAGACCCATGGTCGGTTTTATTGCTTCCTTTTTCCTTTCCTGCAAAGCTACTTTTTGACTGTAAACCACCCTTTTGTTGTTTTGAACCGGAACAGCGAGCGCAATCTCCGCTGCTTGCGGCGGGGAATCTTCAAATAGATTCGTTTTTCATCGATACCCCGATCATTTAATCTATAAATTCTATAATATCTATATTTTTAATCTAACTCAAATTCGAATAACATGCTGTTTTAACGGTATATTAAGTTTTTTATCTTTATTTCATTTTTTTCTTGCAATTCTATAAATTCTATATTATCTATATAATTAACTGGCCTCTCTTCAACGAATAAAGGAGTTTACCATGGAAGATGTCTTTACCGTAGCCCAGGCAGGCAAATATTGTAATGTTTCAGCCAAGACCATTATCAACTGGATCGAGTCTGGACACATAGAAGCTTATAAGACCGTGGGTGGTCACCGGCGCATAAAAAAATCGTCTCTGGGAATCTTTATGAGCAAGCAGGGTATTCCATTTCCGGAAGAAGAAGTGCCTGATACACGGAAACGAATCCTGGTAATTGACGACGACCCCATAATCGTTGAAACAATCGTGCAGTCGCTGGAGGAAGATGAATTTGACTATGAGGTTATTTCCGCTTCCGACGGATTCGAAGCCGGTATCCAGGTCAACCACTTCAAACCTCACCTCCTGATTCTGGATATCATGATGCCGGACATCAAAGGCTATGAGGTTTGTCAGAAAGTGAAATCAAACCCGGATACCAAGGAAACCAAGATCATTGTCCTGTCTGCATATTTGGATGAAGCTAAATTTAAACAAATGAAGGATCACGGTGCAGATGTATGTTTCTCAAAGCCGTTGCCTTTGTCCCAACTGAAAGAGGAAGTCGCCCGTTTATTGGGTTTGATTTGACCCCTCCGGTTTCGCAGCGGAGAGTCAGTTATCAGAAATTCCGGAGTGGGCTTTACAGTCAATCGTAAGGGAGATGCTTATGAAATTAAAGGAAGCCTTAGCCAAAGGAAAGTTTGTGGTCACTTCAGAAATACAGTCGCCGATTGATGAAAACCCATTAGAGATAGTCGATAGTCTAAAACTGATTCGTGGGCGTGTGGACGGTGTATCCGTAACTGAAATCGAAATCGAAGGAATTGTCGGCGATACTATCAAAACGTGCGACATTTTAAAGCAAAATCGTTTCGAAGCCATCTATCAGACCACCACCCGACAGAAGAACAGATTGCAGCTGCAAAAAGACCTTTTAGGCGCCCATAATGCCGGTGTGGAAAACCTGCTTGTTTTTACTGAAGACTACCGTATTACCGGAGACAGCCTGCAGGAAATGATGTTCTTTCATGTCGATTCCGGAAAGCTTTCGTCGGTGTTAGACCATCTGCGACAGGGCCAGACCGTTGACGGTAAGGTCCTCGAAACAAATGCTGAATTCGTTATCGGCGCAGGTGTTGAATCGGCCTGGGGCAAAAATGTACCTGAATTGGAAATGAAGGAAATGGAAGAAATGACCAATATCGGTACCGGATACTTTCTTACCACCCCGGTTTTTGACCTTGACCGGTTCGAGAAATTCCTGAAGCAGGCACAAACTTTTGGCGTACCGGTCATTGCCGAAGTACTGATCCTAAGAACAGCCGGCATGGGGCAGTTTTTAAATCGTCATCTAAAATCCGGCCTGGTTCCCGATTGGGTAATCAAAAAGCTGTCCGGTGCACCGGACAAACAAAAAGCCAGTATTGAACTGTTTGCCGACATTGTTAAGGGGCTCAAGGATCTATGTCATGGAATTCACGTGATTTCCATCGGCGGAGAAGAAAAATTGCGCCACTATTTCGATGCGGCAAAGTTGAAATAACGTTCACCGAAGATTTGTATCATGAGGAGATTGACTCAACCCCTGCCAAAGGAGTCGGTCAGTTGGAAACTATTGCGTTAACCATCAACGGGATACGTATAAATTGTCCGGCCGGAAATCGTCTGCTGGAGGCGGCTGAAAAAAACGGTATTCCTATTCCGCACCTTTGCAGCCATCCCAGTCTGCATCCGGTAGGCGCCTGCCGTTTATGTCTGGTGGAAGACGAAAAGACCGGCCGTCTTATGGCTGCCTGCGTCACACCGGCGGCACAAGACATGCAAATCCTCACACACACGCCTCGCATTGAGAGACACCGGCGTAATATCGTCCGGTTGATGATGGCCGAACATCCGGAGTCCTGCATTGTCTGCAACAAAGGAAACCGCTGCGAGCTTCGCGGTGTTGCCGCCCGATTGGGAATCGGCGCAACCAATCTTTACCCCATGCCAAACTACAAACAAATGGAGCAGGCCAATCCGTTCATTGTAATAGACCTCTCCAAATGCATTCTCTGCGGAAAATGCATCCGTGCCGACCATGAACTGGTAGGTGCCGGAGCTATCGACTTCTACATGCGGGGTTTCAAATCACGCCCCGCTACTCTTCATGACCTGCCTTTGGAACAATCGAACTGCACTTTCTGCGGCACGTGCATCTCCATGTGTCCCACCGGAGCCCTGTCACTAAAAGGCGACTATGCCGGAACACCCGAGCGTATCGCCCCGTCTGTTTGTGGATTCTGCGGAGTTGGATGCAGCCTCAGCCTGGGAATGGCCGGCGAAAAGATTGTTGAAGTGAATCCGGATAAAAAATCCAATACAGTCAATGGCGCCACTCTTTGTGTGCGGGGCCATTTCGCCATGGATTTTCTAAACTCGAACGACCGCCTGGCCCAACCGCTTGTCCGCGAGAACGGCAACCTGATACCGCTCTCGTGGGATAAAGCGCTTGATCTTGTCGTCCGGAGGCTCTTTGAAATAAAAGCGACCAACGGCTCCCAAAGCATTGCCTTTATCGGCTCCTCAAAATGTTCCAACGAAGAAAACTATCTGTTTCAAAAAATAGCCCGGGTCTTTTTAAAAACCAATAACATCGACAACGGCGGATACCTTTTTGGCC
The DNA here is from genome assembly GCA_030689795.1 of Desulfobacterales bacterium. Taxonomy (GTDB): domain Bacteria; phylum Desulfobacterota; class Desulfobacteria; order Desulfobacterales; family RPRI01; genus RPRI01. Next base: position 3,414 of record JAUYEO010000294.1, read on the forward strand.
GGCAGTTGCTGAGTATGGTCGAAAAACGGACCGATAAGGGCGGAAGATTCAACTTTTTCGCCGGTTCTCTTTCGGGTATCGAAAAAGCCGAGGTTATCATGGTTATCGGAGCAGATCCCTGTCATACGATTCCGGTGGCAAGCTATTATCTGAAAAGAGCAGCCGCAAAAGGCATTCCGATTTTATTGATTGAACCGCAGCATACGGAGCTTTCAAAGGATGCACGCATCATGCTTAATCCCATACCTGGCAGCGATCTGGCGCTGATCAATGCGCTTTCCGCCCTTCTATGCCGCCGGGGGAGTAGTGAAAATTCATTCATAGAGCGATTTACCAGGGGGTTTGGTTCGTACAGCCAGTCTTTGAATGCATTGGATCTGAATCAGGCCGCCTGTGACTCCGGTTTAAGTTTGGATGATATTGAAAAGGCCGCAGATCTCCTTGCGGGGAAAAAGATCACTTTTATGACAGGGCGTGGCATATCAAGACAGAGGCAGGGCGGAAAAATCATGGATGCACTGCTCAATCTGGCCATGATGACCGGCAGCATAGGATATGCAGGCGCAGGATTTCATATAACGGCCGCGGAAAGCAACATGGTGGGAAGCTGGGATATGGGAACGGTGCCCGATGCTCTTCCAGGGCGTCGTCTTCTTTGTGAAGAAGAAACACAAAAAGAATGGGAGGCTGTCTGGGGGGTAGAACTCTCTCTTAAACCCGGTTTAAACATGTTGCAGATGATTGAGGCCGCTGAAAAGGGACTTTTAAAGGCGGTGTATATTATGGGAGAAAATCCTTTGCGGGCCCTTCAGGAACCGGAGCGTGTCCGAAAAGCCTTTGAACGCATCCCCTTTATCGTCTGTCAGGATATCCTGCAGACTGAAACGACGGCCGCCGCGCACATCGTTTTGCCTGGTGCAGCCGTTGCGGAAAAAGAAGGAACATTCACTAATATGGAAGGGCGACTGCAGCAGTTTTTACCCGCGATTTTACCTCCTGGTGATTCACGGTCGGATTTTGATATTTTATCCGCACTTTATCAAAAAATGAGTGGCTCACCGCACCCCCTTTTCCTTTCCGATATTCGCGAAGAAATCAGCCGGGTGCTGCCCATGCACACCGGTAACACACAAAGCAGTCATCTGGTCTGGATCAAGGATTTTGCTCAAAAAAATGAAGCCCGGGCCGATATATCCGGCTCTTCGATTGAACCGAAATTTTCAGATGTTTTCCCATTTAAAAGGGATACGCCCGACAGTGAATATCCATTTACGGTACTGCTTGGTTCCGACCGGTATCATTTGGGCAGCGGAACCCGCACAAGTCGATCGTACCGCATCGCCACATTCGAAAACAGCGCAAAAATTAAACCGAAACAGAGAGCGCAATCTCCGCACAGTCTAAAATACCCCGATGCTTGCGGCGGGGAGCTTCAAATATCGCTTGCAGACGCAAAACGTCTGGCGCTGAAGGACGGCGACGCGGTGAGACTGACATCGAAATGGGGTGCGATCTCACGCGCGGTTCGCATCCAAAAAAGACTGTCGCAGGGTCTTGTCTATGTCCCCGGCGCCTATAACCATAATGACGCCCGTTGCCTGATACCGCTGACACCGCTTTTTTCAGAAGAATCATCCGGATGGAATTATTGCCGTGTAAAAATGGAAAAAATATGAAAGGGAAACCGCCATGGATCAGCAGGAAATCGACTGGGCAAAATTGACCGAGATCATCAATGCCCATCGTGACGACAAATGGGGTCTTATACCCATGCTGCAGAAAGTACAGGAAAAATTCGGTTACATTCCGCCTGAGGCCATTGCCCCTGTTGCGGAGGCCCTGCAGCTTCATCCCAGTCAAGTGCAGGGAGTGATCAGCTTTTACGCCGGTTTTACCATGAAACCCAAAGGACGCTGCGTGCTGAAGGTATGCCGCGGCACGGCCTGCCATGTCAAGGGCAGCCGCAGCATTCTCCGGGCAATGAAAAAAAATCTTAATCTTGAAGAGGGCGAAACAAGCGCCGATTATCAATTCACACTGGAAACGGTAGCCTGCCTCGGGGCATGTTTTCTGGCGCCGACCATGTTGGTGAACCACGACTATTACGGCAGACTGACACCCAACAAAATCAACAGCATCGTAGGAATCTATCGCAAGGACCAAAGTGATGGTTGATATATCGCAGAAACTTAAATCCATCGCAGAGCTGGAAGGACTGCGCAATACGATTCAGTCCAAAACAGATAAGTATAAAACCGTGATACATGTTTGCATGACCGGCTGCCGCGCTTATGGCGCCACCGCTGTACACGCGGCCCTTGCGGAGGCTGTAAAAGCACAGGGGTTGGCTGAATCGGTTGAAGTGCGGGCAACCGGCTGTCATGGCTTTTGTGCCAAAGCGCCGGTGATTGCCATCGAACCCATGGGAGTTCAATATGAGGGGATAGAGCCGGATGATGCCGCTGAAATTGTGTCCGAAACCATAATTAATAACCGCATGATCGAGCGGCTTGCCTACAGAGATCCCAAAACCGGAACAACTATCTACCATCTGAACCAAATCCCTTTTTACGCCAAGCAGGTAAAAAGGGTGCTGGCCCGCTGCGGACGCATTGATCCCACACGCATCGGAGACTATATTGCCGCAGACGGATATCAAGCCATTGCAACGGCGCTCTCCCGTTATCAGCCCGAAGATATCATAGAGCAGGTTCATGCATCCAAATTACGGGGCCGGGGCGGCGCCGGGTTCTCCACCGGGTTGAAATGGCGCTTTGCCCGTCAGGCGCAGGGAGAACCTAAATATATCATCTGCAATGCAGATGAAGGTGATCCGGGCGCATTTATGGATCGCGCCATACTGGAAGGCGACCCGCATGCTGTGCTTGAAGGCATGCTCATCGGCGCCTATGCCATCGGCGCAGCATTCGGTTTCATTTACGTCCGTGAAGAATATCCCATTGCCGTGGAACACCTTACCATCGCCCTTTCGCAGGCGAAAGCATTAGGTCTTTTGGGAGAAAATATCCTGGGAAGCGGATTTAAATTTGATTTGGCGCTTAAAATGGGTGCCGGTGCGTTTGTCTGCGGCGAGGAGACCGCATTGATGGCTTCCATCGAAGGTAAACGCGGTATGCCTTCGGCACGTCCTCCTTTTCCCGCTCAATCCGGTCTGGATAGAAAGCCATCCAACATCAACAATGTGGAGACCCTGGCTAATATTCCCCTGATTATCAAAAACAGCCCTGAATGGTTTGCCCAGATGGGAACGGAAAAGAGTAAAGGCACCAAGATATTTTCTCTGGCCGGCAAAGTAAACAATACCGGGCTGGTAGAAGTCCCGATCGGCACCCGCATACGGGATGTTATTTTCGATATCGGCGGCGGTATACCAAAGGGAAGAAAGTTCAAAGCGGTCCAAATGGGCGGACCATCGGGTGGATGCGTTCCGGAGCAATACCTGGATCTGGCTATCGACTACGACACCCTGCAACGCATCGGCGCCATCATGGGCTCCGGCGGCATGGTGGTAATGGATGAAAATAACTGCATGGTTGAAATTGCCCGTTATTTTCTAAGTTTCACCCAGTCCGAATCCTGCGGCAAGTGCGCTCCATGCAGGCTTGGGACAACCCAGTTGCTGGAAATCCTGACACGCATTACCCGGGGCCAAGGACGCCCGGAAGATCTTGCTACAATAGCAAGCCTGGGAGAAACCATAACCGAAGCCTCACTTTGCGGATTAGGCCAGACATGCGCCAAGCCTGCCCTGTCGACACTGAAATATTTTCCCGAAGAATACCGGAACCATATTGAGGAGCATCGATGCACAGGCGCCGCGTGTGACGCAATGGTAATTTCCGCCTGTCAGCACGCGTGCCCAGCCGGCATCGATGTGCCCAATTACATTGCCGCTGTAGCCCGCGGCAACTATGCCAAGGCGGTAGCCATAATCCGGGAACGTAACCCCTTTCCGGCAGTATGCGGAAGGATTTGCATTCATCCTTGTGAATTCAAATGCCGTCGGGGTGAACTTGATGATCCGGTCGCGATTCGCTCTTTGAAACGATTTGCGGCCGACTGGTATTTTGAAAATATGGGCACAAGACGAGAAGCTTTTCCGGTAACCCAATCCCAACGCATAGCTGTTGTGGGGGCTGGACCGGCTGGTTTGACCTGTGCCTATTTTTTGACTAAAGCCGGCTATCAGGTCACAGTATTCGAAGCCAAGCCCGATGGAGGCGGTATGCTGGGCATTGCCATACCCGAGTTCCGTCTGCCCCGTAAGGTAATTCAAAACGAGATCGACTATATCGTCAACTGCGGCGTGAAAATCCTGTATAATGCCCCCATAGATGCCAAGCATAACATCAACGACCTGATAAACAGGGAAGGATACGGGGCAGTCTTTATCGCCGCGGGTGCTCAGGCCAGCACCCGCTTGGGGATCGCAGGCGAAGACCCGGCATTATCAGGGCTTTACTATGGCCTCCAATTTCTGACCGATATTCGTTCCGGCAAAGAAGTTCATCTAGGCGGCTATACAGTTGTCATTGGCGGAGGCAATGTGGCCCTTGATGCGGCCCGAACGGCAAAGCGGATGGGTTCCGGTGATGTAAGGATTTTCTACCGCCGGCGAATAGATGAAATGCCGGCCTGGGTAAAAGATATCGAAGAGGCTGTTGAAGAAGGTATTTCAATCCATCCTTCCTGGGCACCTAAAGCCGTTTTGCATGAAGGTGGCAGAGTCAGCGGAATGGAATTCGTGGCAAGCAAAACCGTTTACGATGCCGACGGTCGTGCCCGGCTAAGCGTTGACGATAACCGTACCCGAATTGAGAATGCGGATACGGTTATTATTGCCGTCGGACAGGCGCCGGACATTACTTTCCTGTCAAGAGACAGCCAAATCGAACGCTCCCTCTGGGGCAGCCTGGTGGTCAATCCCAATACCCTGTCCACGAATATTCCGGCCATTTTTGCAGGAGGAGATTTTACCACCGGCCCCAGCACCGTTATAAAGGCAATTGCATCCGGTAGACGGGCTGCTGTTGCTATCGACAAATATTTTCGGGGAGATACAAGCCGAATCGATCTGGCTGATGAAAAAACATCCATGCTTGAAGATGCCGGGCTGGCATTGGATGAGGCGTCTGCGGAAGATAAACCGCGCATCCGCGTCGATCTTGAAGCAGCAGATTTACGCATCCGGGATTTCCGTGAAGTCGAAAGAGGATTTCGCGGAGAAATGGAAGCACATCAGGAAGCGCTCCGCTGCTTAAGGTGTGATCTGGAAAAAGAGAGGAGATAGTTATGATCAGGTCAATAACCCAATCCAAATCCGATGAAAGCATTGACCAGCTGATGACCGGCAGCCATCGGGTATTTATTGTCGGATGCGGCACTTGCGTCACTTTGACTCGTACCGGCGGCACCCCCGAAGTCCTTGCCATGCGGGACAAGCTGTCAAATAAGGGTAAAATGATCACCGGCCATGTGGTCGTACCGGTGGCATGTGATCATCTGACACCGGAAATCCTTTCGGAATACGGTGAACAAATCGGGCAGGCCGATGCCCTGCTGGTGATGACCTGCGCTTTTGGAGTACAAACCATTGCCAGTCAGTTGAAAAAACCGACCATGCCGGCTCTCGATACGATGTTTATAGGCAAGGAAACCGGCCCGGGCCGTTTTAATGAAATTTGCATCCAATGCGGCACCTGCATCATCGGCGAAACCGGCGGTATTTGCCCGGTGACGACCTGCCACAAAGGTCTGGTGAACGGTCCATGCGGCGGAACCAATAAAGGGAAATGTGAAATCGATTCACAAAAAGATTGTGCATGGACCCTTATATATAAAAGACTTGACGAACTCGGCCGTTTGGATGCCATGCGAAAACTGCAACAGCCGCGGAATCATCTGGGAGAACCGCGCCCG
>JAUYEO010000296.1 GCA_030689795.1 Desulfobacterales bacterium
AAATGCAAGCACCCTGTCAAGCAAGCTGATGGCCGCAGTAAAGGCGATAAATGTAAAAGAAGGCGATTTCGTGAAAAAGGGCGATATACTCGTTCTTCTCGATAACAGCCAGGTTAGCGCGCAATTGCAGCAGGCTGAAGAGGCTGCGGCAGAAGCAGTCAAGGCGCACGCAGCGGCCATTGCGGGAGCCGATTCGGCAAGAGCCGGAGCGAGGCTTGCAGGCGCGACTTACCGGCGTTATCTCAACCTTTTAAAAGAAAAATCGGCAAGCAGGCAGGAATTCGAGGAGGCGGAGGCCCGGAACAGCCAGGCTGAAGCGGCCCTCTTGCAGGCTGAAGCAATGGTTCAGGCAGCAGGCCATCGCGTGAAACAGTCGGAAGCCGCCCTCTCATCCGCAAAATCATTCAACAAGGACTCCGCGATATATGCCCCTTATAGCGGGTTTATTACAGCCAAAATGATGGAGCCAGGGGATCTTGCTTCTCCCGGAATGCCTGTTATAGGCATTGAAGGAACTGAAGGCAGTTACATTGAGCTGGTTGTTCCCGAAACCCATTTGAAAAATGCCGGCATTGGAAGAAAAGCCGGCATAACGATTCCCGCTTCAAATGACCTTTCAATTGAAGGTAAGATCACCACAATAGCTCCGGCGGCAGATCCAAAAACACGCTCTTTTATGATAAAGGTTTCTTTTCCGGCAAATGAAAACATTCATTCCGGAATGTATGCCCGTGTTCAAATCCCTTCGGGAGAGATAAGCGTACTATCTGTGCCTTCTTCCGCATTGATCCATCAGGGCCAGTTAACGGGGGTTTTTGTTGTTGACGGCGAAAAAAAAGCGCGTTTCAGGCTGGTCCGAACGGGTAAATCCTTCGATAAATCGCTGGAAATCCTTTCCGGCCTTAAGCCCGGAGACCGCTACTTGTTGAATCCGCCGCCGAACACGTCAGACGGCATGCGCGTGGAGGCGTCGTAATGAACATGAAAACCGGCGTCGCGGGAAAGATTGCTGGTTATTTCATAGAATCCAAGCTTACGCCTCTTATTATCATCGCCTCAATACTTCTTGGCATTGCTTCGGTAATTGCTCTGCCGAGAGAGGAAGAGCCCCAGATAATTGTTCCGATGATAGATATATTCGTCGGCATGCCTGGCGCCGGCTCGAAGGAAGTTGAAGAGCGCGTGACCTCTCCGATGGAGAAGCTTTTATGGGAAATTCCCGGAGTTGAATATATTTACTCCACGTCAAGCCCGGGAATGTCGATGGTGGTAGTCCGTTTTTTCGTGGGACAGAACGAAGAAGAAGCCATTGTCCGGCTCCAGTCCAAGCTCATGGCGAATATGGACCGTATTCCGTGTTCGGTATCTCCTCCCCTGGTTAAACCCCGCTACATAGATGATGTGCCGATCCTGGCGTTAACCTTCTGGGGGAAAGACGCAGACCACTACACTTTAAGGCGCGTAGCCGCCGAAGTTGAAAACCTTGCGAAACGGGAAGAAAACGCTTCCATTACAACAATTATCGGGGGTGAACGCCGGCAGGTTGAAGTAAACATCGACCCGGTTAAGCTTTCTGCTTTCGGTCTGGATACGGAGCGCATTTTTTCCATGGTTTGCGCCGCCAACCGGGAATCGGATGCCGGATCTTTTCCATCACAGGCAGGCCAGACCGTGGTGCATACGGGCGGTTTCCTGCGTAATGCCGAAGATGTTAAAAACGTTGTCATATCCGTCCGCGAAGGGAGGCCTGTTTACCTGCGCGATGTAGCCGTGATTTCAGACGGACCTGCCGAACCCGATCAGTATGTCTTTTTCGGAGCAGGCCCTGCTGCCGAAGATAAAAATATTGCGGTAAAGGATTTGCCGAAAGGCGCTTGCCCTGCAGTTACCCTTACGATAGCAAAAAGAAAAGGCACAAATGCCATAACAGTCGCAAGCAGGATACTTGCAAGAATAGAAGATGCAAAGGGAACCGTCATACCCGGCGACATAAAAATGACCGTTACAAGGCATTACGGGGAAACGGCAAAAGAAAAGTCGGATGAACTTCTTTTGCATATGATGATTGCAATAATATCGGTTTCAATACTCATCTGGTTCACGCTTGGCCGCCGTGAATCTGGAATAGTCGCTCTTGCAATACCGGTCACCCTTGCTTTAACTCTTTCGGTATTTTTCCTTTACGGATACACCTTGAACCGCATTACTCTCTTCGCCCTTATATTTTCAATCGGAATACTGGTTGACGACGCCATAGTTATTGTTGAAAATATTGTGCGCCATTTAAGGCTTCCGGAAAACGGGAATCGCCCGAAGATAAAGGTCACGATAGAAGCGGTTGACGAGGTGGGAAACCCGACCATCCTCGCAACCATGACCGTTATCGCCGCCATACTTCCGATGGCATTCGTGGGAGGCCTGATGGGCCCATATATGCGCCCCATCCCTGTCGGAGCTTCGGCGGCAATGGTATTTTCACTTCTTGTGGCGTTTATTGTAACTCCATGGGCTTCCATGAAACTTATCCGGCACAGGAGAGATGAAAGCCACAGCCATGAGAAAGAGGGATGGAGCACGCTCCTTTACCGCCGGGTTATGACTCCGCTTATTCATAAACCCTTCTGGCGTTACTTTTTTCTTATAATGGTATCGGCTCTCCTTCTGATCTCCTGCGGCCTCGTATTTATCAAAAAAGTCCAGGTCAAAATGCTGCCTTTCGACAACAAGAGCGAATTCCAGGTAATAATCGACATGCCGGAACATTCGACCCTTGAAAATACGCTCTCCGCCGCTCTCGAAATGGGCGATTATATAAAAACCGTCAATGAGGTTGTCGATTATGAAATTTATACGGGCACGGCAGGGCCTTTCAATTTCAACGGCCTTGTGCGCCACTATTTCCTGCGCAAGGGGCCGAATGTGGCCGACATCCAGGTGAACCTCGTTGAAAAAGGGCGGAGAAAAGATCAGAGCCATGAGATAGCAAAGCGTATCCGGCCTCCTTTGAAAAAGATTGCGGAAAAGTATAATGCCTCAATCAAAATCGCTGAAGTCCCTCCCGGCCCTCCAGTGCTTTCAACCCTTGTAGCAGAAGTTTACGGCCCTGATTACGAAAAGCAACGACAACTTGCCGGGAGAATCAAGGGGATTTTTGAAGAAACGCCGGGTGTTGTCGATGCCGACTGGTACATGGAAGAAAAACAGCCCAGATTCAACCTTGTTATTGACAAGGAAAAAGCGGCTCTTCACGGCATCAGCGCAGACCAGGTATCAAAAGCCCTGGAAATGTCGCTTTCCGGGCGGCAGGCAGGCCTCCTTCACCAGCCCCTTGAAAAAGAAGATGTTCCCATCCTGCTGAAACTGCCCCTTTCGGAGCGGGCCGGGATTGAGCGCCTTGAAGCAGTAAAAATATCGCAGCCGGACGGACGGCTCATCTCCGTTTCAAGTCTTGTCAAAGCATCTGAAACAGAGATGGACAAAAGCATATACCACAAAAACCTGATGCCGGTAGTCTATGTAACCGGAGATGTTGCAGGCGAAAAGGAAAGCCCGGTTTATGCCATACTGGAGATGAGAAAAAAGATAGAAGCCTTATCTCTTCCCGAAGGCTACAAAATAGTTCAGCATACTTCGGCGCTTCCTGAAACCGACCGTCGTTTCTCCATGAAATGGGATGGTGAATGGCATATAACTTACGAGGTCTTCCGGGATTTGGGAATAGCCTTCGGCGTGGTTCTCATATTGATATTCGTGCTTGTGGTCGGATGGTTCCAGTCGTTTTCAACTCCTCTTGTAATAATGGCTGCCATACCCTTTTCCCTTATCGGGATACTACCTGCTCACTGGCTGATGGGCGCCTTTTTTACCGCGACCTCCATGATAGGTTTTATTGCAGGGGCCGGAATTGTCGTAAGAAATTCGATTATTCTGGTTGATTTCATCGAGCTTCGCGTTTCCCAGGGAATGCCCCTTGATCTTGCCGTGATTGACGCAGGCGCCGTGCGCTTCAGGCCCATGATGCTGACTGCAGCGGCCGTAGTGGTAGGAGCTTCCGTCATACTGTTTGATCCTATTTTCCAGGGTCTTGCAATATCGCTGATGGCCGGGGAGGTGGCCTCTCTGCTCTTCTCCCGAATGACCGTTCCTGTTCTGTATTATCTCGATAAACGCTGGGAATCAGGGCACACCATGAAAAAAAATGATGACGCAGGTTCGGAAGCCTCCGATGTTATGGATAACTTTTAACAAAGACTCTGTCATTTTCCTCCTTGCTCTCCACCTTCAAGGTGGAGCGGGTTATTGAACCGAAACAGTGAGCGCTAACCCCGTTGTTTGCGGCGGGGAATCTTCAATAAGAAAATGAAAGGCTGATGATTATGGATATCAAGCATTGGAACAATAATCTGTACATATCAAATTTTGCACTTTTATTTACGCATGAGATTGATTCGGCTTTCTGGAAGGAGTGGGAGCTTTTCCATCTCCCCGGCGGCATACAGGGATTTTTAATTGCAAATTTTATTCTCCTGCTTATTGCCCTTTACGGTTTCAGAAAACTTCTTGAAGAGAAAAATTCCGGACATTTCTTCTCCCTACTGCTTGCAGGCGGAGGAATTTTTGCCTTCATTATACATAGTTATTTTATCCTTACAGGACACGGGGAATTTACGCTTCCCGTTTCTCTTGGTTTACTTTTTTCAACATTAATTGTATCTGCTGTTCAGGGATATCTGATATTAAAAACCATGTTATCAAAATGAACTTTTTATAAAGGAGAGATCAATCATGAAAAAAACCTGTTATGTTTTATTTTGTCTTACAGCGATTTTCTTGCTTTCAACAGGCATTGCCCTGGCCGACAAATCTGCGGTAACAATCATTGCTCCCGAATCCGCAGCAAAAGGCACAGAAGTTACCATTAAGTTAAACGTGACTCACCATGGGAACAACATGCTTCATTATACCAAATGGGCATACATCAGGATAAACGGGAAAGAGATTGCAAGGTGGGATTTTTCGGCGACAAAGACACCCGAATCGGAATATTTCACAAAAGAAATAAAATATACGGTAAATGAGCCTGCTCAAATAGAAGCGGAAGCAAACTGCAATATTCACGGAAGCGCCGGAATTGTGAAAGCCTCAGTTGGCATAAAATGATGATGGTATAAGGTCAACAGCGACAGCGTTTTCTTCACCCGAACCCTGGAATCCCAGCATCCTTGAACCCTTGAACCCTTGCAAGGAGTATGTTTATGACTATCGGAGGCGTTTCAATTATCCTGATCGGAGGATTATTCAATCTGGTGTTGCTGTTGTTCCAGCTTTTTTCCGGCCTTCATTATATCAAGGTTCCGGTAGGAGTACATAAGAAAACAGGTATTGCCCTTGTTTTTTTTGCCTTTATCCATGGAATACTCGGCATAATCAGCAATTTGTAAAGGTCGGCAGGATGCGGGAACACGGCATGTGCCAAGGCGTTTGCCGGAGGGAAAAACGGCAGGTCGGCGGTTTATTCGAAAAGGAGCTTTCCTGCATTAATCCCGCAGATTTTTTTGATATCTTCCTTTTCAAGTCCTGTTTGTTCGAGCTCTGCAAAATATCTTGAAGGTTCAAGGAGGGGAAAATCGCTGCCGAAAAGAATCTTATCTGCGCCGATAATCTCTTTTGCCTGTCGGTAAATCTGTGGATCATATAGAAACGGTGATGCGGCTGTATCAAAATAGACGTTTTTCATGCTCTCTTTCACTTCTTTTTTCAAAAGATTAAAGAAGAATATTCCTCCCCCCCAGTGGGCAAGTACTATTTTGTTGTCCGGAAATTTTTTAATCAGGTTGTATATCTCAGTAAGTGTATTCGGGGTTTTACCCGGATAATAATGGCCTACCGGTTCGTTTGTGTGGATTAATGCGGGGATGCCTTTTCCCCTGCAAATCTCCATTATGGGATTTAACCTCTGTAAAGATTCTTCGTCTATGCCTGAATTGTAAAAGGCAAGCTCTCCGACGCCCGATAACCCGCCTTCAAGGCATCTTTCGGTCTCCTTTCCAGCCGCCATGCTGAACGGGTCAAAACATGCAAATCCGATAAGGCGATCGGAATATTTTTGTACGGATTCCATTATATAATCGTTATGCATTACGAAGATATCTTCATTTCGCCAGGGAAAACCGAAAATAACCGATTTATCTATACCGCTTTCATCCATGACCGCTATCAGCCTTTCGGCGCCGACTAGTTTTGATTTGGGAGATGAGTATAGGAGTTTAAAAGCCGGCTCAGACGTAAAATATTTTTCCCTGTTTTCGGATACCTTTGCCGGAAAAACATGCGTATGAAAATCTATGATCACCTTTAAGTCTCCTTTCCTGCAACAGCTAATTTGATGCTCTCGTAAAAAGTCATATGCGAACGGATTT
>JAUYEO010000298.1 GCA_030689795.1 Desulfobacterales bacterium
CGAACCCCGCAGTAAGATACAAAGTTAGGCGCAATTAGGATGACGTTTTTTGATAAAACATGACGGAAAAAATTATTTTTTTACAGTGTGCCTTAATACTGAGAACATTTCAATAAAATTATTTACCAGTAATAATAGTAAAAGATAATTTAAAAACACTTCTCCCTATCCGTTTTGGAAGACGGTTAATAAGAAGATAAATATTAGTAGACCTCACAGACCCGTCTGCGTGCGGGCACGCACGGGCAGGAGACATACTACTCTCTTTTAGGTCTAAATGGTTTTTGGAAGCGCAAATTCAATTCTCCTTTTCTTAACAGTTCTTTGACAAATTTAACACCGGGCAGTTTCTCCATAGCCTTTCGGATTCTGTCGGCAGAAGGGTGGATATAGGGTTCAGTACTTCGAGTAGAAGAATGACCGAGAATGCTCTGTATGACCAGGATATCAACGTCTTTATCGTTAAGGTGAGAAGCCATACTGTGTCGCAGGGTATGGCATGTAACATTAAAAGGAACATTTAAAGAAGAGCAAAGCAGGATCTTTTTAAAATTATCTTCCATGGTGCGTATTGCCAGACGGTTACCCTTTTTTGAGACAAACAACGCCGGTGTGAGCCAGCTGTTACAAAACAGCTCGCGCACTGCCATGTATTGACATAAGATTTCAATTAGCTCGTCATTCATATGCAAGGTGCGCGGCTTTTGGCCTTTACCGAGAACATTGATCTTGCTGTTTTCAAAATCTATATTTGCAAGGTTAAGCGCATGGACCTCACCGACCCTCAGGCCGAGTTGATACATCAAGGCATAAATGGCATAATCGCGGATGCCCAGGATCGTATTGGTATCGATGACTTTAAACAAAAGGCTGATCTGTTGCGGTGTTAAGGCACTGGGTCGTTTGCGATAACCCTGCCGTATTTTCAGCACGTCATAAAACGGCAGCGCATCGGCGCATGGGAGATCATATAGCTTTAAAAAGTTCCCATAGCTTCTGAGGGCAAAAATCTTGCGGTTGATTGAGGCGCCGCAATTTTGACGCTGTTTTTTCAGATAGTACTGGAAGTCAATTACCGCAGGCCCATCGATGGTTTTTACGTTCTGCGAGCAGATAAAGTTTTTAAACAGACCCAGATCAACACGATTGCTCTTAAAAGTTTGCTCGCTGATTTCATAGATTTCTCTGCGGTAATCGAAAAAGTCATCAATGTGCCTAAAGAAATTATCGGGGGCTACTGCCATGAGAACCTCCTTGAGATTAGGATACTGTCAAGCGCCAGTTGTTTCAGTTTATCCGATACGTGGATATAGATGGAAGTATCGGCAATGGAGTCGTGTCCCATCATAGCCTGTATGTCGGATAGAGGGACATTCTGGTGATACATCTCTGTGGCAAAAGAGTGTCTGAGTACGCGAGGTGTCACATCGGCTTTTATGCCTGCCTTTTTTGCCTGATCTTTGACAATGCGCTGCACACGGTCGTTTGAGATAGTTGTTGTTTTGGTGTCTGCCGGGAACAGAGGCGATAATTTTTCCCGGGGTGTTTTGGAGTGTGCAAGATAACGCAGGAGTTGGTCGAAGAGTCGATCTGCGACAAACAGTGCGCGTTGCTTTTTGTTCTTGCCACGAACCCGCAACAGGCCGATGCGTTTTCCGTGACCGGTTTCGAAGCTGCGCACTTTCAATCCGGTCAATTCACTGGTTCTTAAGCCAAGCGCCCAGAACACAGAGACCATGGTATAATTTCGCAGACCATGCCAGGAGCTTTGATCAAAGGAATCGAGCAGTTTAAAAGCGTCTTGGGTTGATATGGGTTTTGTGACCTGCCGTCTGCGGATAATCAAAAGTGGCAGGGCTTCGGCGGGATTGGTATTGATTATGCCGGTTTTTTTCACGAACGCAAAAAAGCTTTTTAGCGCATAATGATGGTTTTCGATTCTGCTGTGTCCGATGCCGGTGTTTTTCAGATACAAGATCCATTTAAGCAGTTGTGGGCCTTTTACCTTGACTGGATTCATTTCAAGCTGATTTCTGGCAAAACTGCAAAAGGCTTTGATGCTGATTGTATAGGTCTCAACGGTTGATGCAGCAAAGCCGTTAACCTTTAAGAGCTCTTTTTGGTACTGGTCTATAAGGGCAATCATAGTGCCTCCTTTTGCATAAAAGGGTGTTGTTTCATATAAACGGCATACTTGTCGGGATTCAGGTGTGCGTATTTTAACGTATTCGCCCTCTGGCTGTGGCCAAGCACATGCTGCGTTATCTCGACACCGGCTACCTTGTTAAGATGGGTTGCTGCCGTATGCCGAAAGAGTCGGGCGTGGAGCTTTTTATCGATGCCGTTTTGATCGGCGGCAGTGCGGAAGATGTCTTGCAAGGTTCGCTGTGAGATGCGTTTTTTACGCTTGGATATGAGAAATGGTCCTTTTTTACGCTGTCGTAGTTGTAAATATTTGTGGATAATTTTACAAAGAATGTGGGGCAAAACCAGGTTGCGCCAGCGCCAGCCCTTTTCCCTGATCCATACCAGCCCGCAGGTTAAATTGATATCTTCAATATTTATAGCGATCAGGGTCGATGTCCGCAGCCCCAGAGTCCCGAGTATCAGGATGATGACAAGATTTCTAAGCCCCAAAAGATCCTGAGCCTCATTGCTAAAGTGGCGGATCAAGCGATTGTACTCATTAATTGTAAGAAATTGCGGCACCGTTTTTTCAATTTTCGGATATGGGAGTTTGAGGGCGATATTTTGCGGCACATGCCGATGGAGTGTCAGAAAGTGGTAAAATTGTCTGAGCGTCCAGACACGAGACTTTCTTACGTGTATTGAAGGGTCTTTGTAGTCAGCAACGAAATCGACCAGATGCAGGTAAGTGATCTTTTTAACCGACCGGATTCTTTGTGATTTCAGGTAAGTTTCGAATTCATTTAGCCGGGCGGTTAAAGCCTGGATGGAACGTACTGAAAAATCTGCCAGTTGACAATATTCCAGAAACTGGTTGATATAACGATGAAGCATGATGGCATCTCCTTGTTGACCATTGAATCATGCTTCATCATTAAACGCCTATTAATATAATACAAACCGCGCTAACTGCGAGGTTTATGGGTTATGCAATAAAAATAATAAGGACATCCAATGAAATTAAATAATCTTGAATTTTTGCTTATGAATAATCCTGTTCGCTCTTATGTTCAAGAAAATTATGAATTACCAATTCTTAGGAAAATGATTTCTTTGGATAAATTTGAGTCTGTATTGGAAATCGGATGCGGTAGCGGTAACGGAACAAAAATTATAAAAAAGTATTTTAACCCTCTCCGCATAACTGCGATAGACCTTGATGAAAAAATGATTAATATTGCCAAACAAAAAAATAATGATACAAATATTAATTTCACTGTAGCGGATGCCTCAAAATTGGACTTTCCAGACAAAGAATTTGATGCGGTGTTTGATTTTGGCATTATACACCATATACCAAATTGGAGAGAATGCATTTCCGAACTAAAACGAGTGTTAAAATTAAATGGCGAATTGATTATCGAAGAACTTTCTCTTGACACATTTAAGGGCTTCCCGGGAATTATTTGGAAATCGCTTCTTGCACATCCGTATAAACAAATGTTTACAACTGGAGAGTTTGTTCAACATTTGAATAACGTCGGTTTTTCGATTAAACATTTTAAAGAATCGAACCCTCTAAAAATGATAAGGCATTTTTCCTTAACAGCAAAATTAAAATAAAAAAACCGCATAACAAATCAATACAGTTGACTTTGCCTCCGCTACGCTACAGCAAAGCAGCTGATTTCTGATGTTACCTTACAAACACTTTGACTTATCAATTATAATAAGTTATTAAATATAATAATGTGGCACATACGAGAACATCACAACTTAGATAAGATTATTGCAAAATTACCGTTACAGGTCGTAAAAAAATACGAACTTTGGAAAGATATCGTTTTTCGACATGGACCGGATAAATTACGGGAATTTCCTGGTTTTCATGACGAAAAATTAAAGGGAGAGTTTGAAGGACAACGCTCATCGCGGCTTAATATTCAATATCGGATTATTTATTCTATCGAAAAAGATATAGTTTCTGTTTATGTGATTGATATAACGCCGCATAAATATTAGGGAGTTAAAATAATGAAAATTAAAAATTCGAATTTTAAACCGGCAAAACAGCATGCGATCTTAACTACTGGAGAAGTAATTAAAATGTTGCGCGAATTAAAAGGATGGACTCAAGAGGAGTTATCGAAATATTGCTCTATCAATGCAAAAAATATCAGTATGCTTGAACACGATAAATTAGAAATCGGTAAAAAAAGGGCAGAGCAACTCGCTAAGGCATTTAATGTACATCCCGCTATAATTATGTTTCCTGAATACGAATCAAAAGAAATTCAAAAAGCGGCATAACCTTTCACTGGTACGGACGCAAAAAGCCGCGCCGTACAGTTCAGACGTTAGTTGCTGGCAGCCACTATAACCAAAGAGGAGGAAGGCATGGAAGTCTTTAACCGAAACAATTCGACCAATACTGGAAAACTTCCTATTCTTACCTCGTGGATGCTAATAAGCCCCAAAAACTCCTCAACCCAAAATTTGTCGATTCAAATTTCAGAGGTTCCAGTTGGATCTGAGCAACCGATCCACAATCATGAGCCTGAACAATGCTATTACGTAATCAAAGGTAAGGGGCTTATGGTAATAGAAGATGAATCCAGAGAGGTATTTGCTGGCGATGCAGTATACATTCCATCCTATTTGAAACACGGCATAAAAAACATTGGCAATGAGGTGCTGGAATACCTTACTGCAAATACGCCGGTATTCAGCGATCAATATGAAAGTACGCTATGGCCTTCGGCTCCATCGAATTTTTAGGCAAGACGCTAACCTCCGCGTCCACATCGACGGCGAGGAGCACGCCACCCGACACCGACGTTAAAATTTGAGTCTGACTCAGACGCGTTACTGAAGCTTTAGCTATCGTGCAAAAGGGTATGTTATACAAAAGTTTCTGCGTTTGAACGTTGATGGGATCAGGATCACCCGTTTTAATCTATGACGAACCCGCCGGGCGGCAGGAACGGGTCAGGAACAACACGCACGGATTTGATGTCAAACAATCTCTTTATTTTATCTATATTCCCGTTTTTCAATCCCCGGAGTTTCGAAACACTTTTCGGATGAACCCTTATGCTTATCTCTTCAGGCAGGACGGATTCCGATTGAAGAACATCAATCATATTATCAAGAAAAATTTCCGAATATACGAGATGGCCGAAGGCCGGATGGTAGGGCCCTGCAAGAATAGAAGTTCCTTCCCGAAGATCCTCCGTCGCCTGCAAACCCATGCGGATAACCTTGATATTATTTTCTTTGAAAACAAGATATGCTTTTTTTGTAATAGACACGCCTTCTTCAAGAGAGAGCGGCACATATTTTCCTTTCTTGTATAACACGGCAAGCGGGCTTCCTGCCAATACAACGGTCGGATATATTCTTGCAAAATCAGGGGAAAGTTCCGATATGCGGTGCGCCGTATAAAGAGATCTGCTCTCGTCGTCACCCGGCAATCCTATCATCATCTGAAGGCCTGTCTTAAAATTCCTTTTTTTAATCAGGGAAACCGCGTTTATTGTATCTGAAGATGTGTGCCCGCGCTTTGCCGCTGCCAGCACGGCATCATCCATCGACTGCACACCCAGTTCAATAGCTGAAACCGGAAATTTCTCTACGATATCAAGCTTATAGTCATCAATGGTATCCGGGCGTGTCGAAAACCGTATGCTCTCCGCAAGACCGTTTTTTACATAGCTTGTTGCCACAGACAGAAGCTTTTTGATTATGCCGGTTTCCAGGCCTAAAAAATTACCCCCGTAAAATCCGATTTGAACCCCGCCTCTTTTTTTCCCTTTATAATTTAAAAACGTGTCTATAATATTATGCAATTCTTCCTGCGAAGGTATTCCTTTTTTTTCTCCCGTAACGGTATTCTGATTGCAGAAAATGCATTGATTAGGACATCCTGCGTGGGGAATAAAAACAGGAATAATGAAATCTTTTAGGGCATTATCCATCGGCTTTCATTTGATTTGCCGTCAGTATATCAAGCGCTTTTCCGGCAGCATCCTGTTCCGCAAGTTTTTTGCTTTTCCCGCAGCCTTCGGTATGAATTTTATCAACAGATAGCGCCACCTTAAATACCTTGTCGTGGTCAGGTCCTGTTTCTTCAATAACACTATAAACCAGTTTAGCTCCCTGACCGGTCTGTATCAATTCCTGTATCCTGGTTTTATAATCATAATTTACAGCAGGTTTTCCGTCTGACACAAAATGAGGCAAAAAGTTTTTTTCTATTATTCCAAATGCTGCTTCATACCCGCCATCAAGATATACCGATGCAATGACGGCTTCAAATGTATTTGCAAGAATTGAATTTTTTTCCCGCCCGCTGGTTAAAAACTCACCCCTCCCAAGCAGGACAAATGAGCCGAGATCCAAAGACCGGGCAATTGATGCAACCTGTGATTCATTAACAAGATTTGAACGCATTCTGGACAGATCGCCTTCCTTAAGCTCCGGAAAGTGATGTATCAGAAGATGACCTGTTACCAGATTCAGAACAGCATCTCCTAAAAACTCAAGTCTCTCATTATCACTTAATTGCGTGCCTGCCTGTTCATTCACGAACGAACTGTGCCGAAGAGCCTCTTCAAGCAGGTCTTGATTATTAAATACATATGAAAGTTTTTTCGTTAACTCTGAAAGATCCGGGCGTTCCATTAATAAATTCCTTATTGTTCTTTTGGTTTTATCTGTGGAGCTTCAAATTTATAAGATTTTCATACAAATGATATGGCACGTGAAAGTTTCCTCTTCCGGATCCCATCCTGACATCAGGTTTCAGCGAGCCGTGAAAGTCGGTACCCCCCGTTATAAGCAGCTTATGTTTTTCCGCCAGTTGCACGTAATAGGAAATCCGGGCTTTTGAATGCTCAGGGTAATAGGCTTCTATGCCCATAATTCCCAACTCTTTCAAATCGGCTATCAGGTCCTCAAAGTTTCTGCCGTTACAAATATTTATAAGCGATGGATGGGCCAGAACAGGAATACCGCCAGCACCGGTTATAATTTTGATCGCCGCACCGCATTCAATCCGGTATTTATCAACATATGCAGGTTTTCCTTTTCCCAGGTATTTATCGAATGCCTCATTTATAGATCCGGCAAAACCTTTCTCTGTCATGAGGCGGGCAATGTGTGGTCTTCCTGTCTGCCCGTCGCCGGCAAATTTAATAACCTCTTCGATTGAAATGTCAAACCCAAGATTTTTCAAGCGCTCGATTATCCCGGGATTACGGTTTTTCCGGGCCATCTGGAGGGTGTAAAGGGTATGATTCAAAACAGGATCATTCAAACGGAAAGAATAGCCAAGGATATGGAAACTTCCCGAACAGGAAAAAGAGGGAGGAGGAACAGCGCTGATTTCAACGCCTGTTAAAAATTTTATTTCCGATGGAATGCCCGTATCGATCGCTTCTTTGGAACCGGCAACTGTATCATGATCTGTAATTGCAATCGCAGCAAGATTAAGCTTTTTTGCCAGGGCAAGGATTTCACAGGGGGAAAATGTTCCGTCAGATGCAGTTGAATGGATATGAAGGTCTACACACTTGTCATTATTATAAACCAAGAGCTTTTTCCAAGGCCTCCTCTTTTGATTTGCATTCTATGCACTGAGAAGTTACCGGCCTTGCCTTCAGGCGCTTAATTGAAATCTCCCCGCCGCAGGTTTCACATACGCCAAAAGTGCCGTTTTCTATGCGCTCAATGGCCGATTTAATTTTACGAATAAGCTTGCTCTCCCTGTCCCTGATCCTTAACATAAAATTACGGTCTGCCTCAAGAGCGGCGCGGTCTGTAGGATCCGGAAAATTTTCTTTGGGATCATTCATACCGGAAACGGTATCATCTGCCTGACTCAAAAGCTCTTCCAAGCGTTTTGTCAAAAACTCTCCGAAATATTCAACATCTTTTTTCTTCATAGCGAGTCCCTTTTCCTTAAGAGATTTCTATTTTAAGCCGTTTCAGCTACCATAAAGAATCGATTAAGTAAAGATGTTTTTTATACAAAAGCTGTCTTTGAATTTTGCAGCGCATTTTATTTATTGTATCGCAATGAATTATATAATATAAGTCAGCACGTACTGGAGCATATGCGAATAATTTAATTTTTTTCCAATTAAAAACTCCCTGCTGGGGCCCGACTGAGCGTGCCGAGTCCTGATGCGGGAGCTTCAATTATAATTATAAAGCAGAGGTGAATAATTGGAACAAAGTAAACAGGATATAAGCACTAAAACGGATTATAAGAAAATTACGGTCAAAACTTCTGACGGATCAACGATTCAGGGAAAGATAAACGTTGCATCAAATCAGAGGGTCTCAGATATTTTTACAAAGTCTGAAGATCGTTTTATTGTAATGATTGACGTATCTTACAGGGATGGGGTCGGTAAAATTCTTTTTGTCAACAAACGGCATATATTATGGGTTGAACCTGAAGAGAGCGATGAACCCCAGCAGGATATCTGTTAGTAAGTTAGAAACTATTTTCTGCGTTTTCCCGGCAGAAAATAGTTTCGTTAACGCACTTATCCCGTTTATCGGGGTTAGGAGCCGTTACAAAATAACCACTACATTTCTGACCATTTTGTTACGGCTTCTTATGCCGGTCACGGCTTGATA
>JAUYEO010000308.1 GCA_030689795.1 Desulfobacterales bacterium
AAATGACTTCGCTAAATCACAAGAACTCGGGCTAAAGCCCTCAAACAGCTTGTGATTTTTAACGCTCAGTTCTTTAAAAATCTATTTCCCAAAAATCTCAAATCCGTTCGCATATGACTTTTTACGAGTCTATCATTGTTATATTGCATGGTCAATATCGGTAGCTTCGTAAAAAGTACATTTTTTTTATTTTCTGTTTCCTTTGCTTCGTGTTCTTCGTGGTTTAATAAAAATAACACACTTTTACGAATCCATCATGTATGCGAATGATAAAAAACCTTCAAACCGGAGAATTGTAACATATGTGCGACACTTTTGTGGTTCTTCCTCAGGGAACGGAGGACAGATCGGTTCTTTTCGGGAAAAACAGCGACAGGGAGCCTAATGAAGCACAGGCGCTTGAATATCACTCTGCCGGGAGCTCTTCGGGCAATGAAGGCCTTCAGTGCACTTATATTCAAATACCTCAGGTTAAAGAAAGATATGCGGTGCTGATATCCCGTCCTTTCTGGATGTGGGGAGCCGAGATAGGCGTCAATGAAAAAGGCCTTGCAATAGGAAACGAGGCGGTTTGGACAAGAATGCCTCTTGAGAAAAAAGGCGGACTGACGGGCATGGATCTTCTTCGTCTTGCCCTTGAAAGAGCTGCAACTGCCGAACAGGCGCTCGAAACGGTCGTCGGCCTTTTATCGGATCATGGCCAGGGAGGAATCTGCGGGTATGAAGATAAAAAGATGGTCTATCATAACAGCTTTATCATAGCCGACGGCAAAGGAGCCTGGGTACTTGAAACAGCCGGGCATCTGTGGGCCGCGAAAAAGGTAAAAGATTATTATTCAATAAGCAACGGCCTTACAATAGGCGAAGAGTATGACAGAAGCCATCCCGGGCTTGTCGATTTTGCGCGGAAAAAAGGATGGCTGAAAAAAAACGATATTTTTAATTTTACAAAGTGTTTTTCCGACTGGTTTTTTACAACCTTTTCCGCAAGCGGAAACAGGAAAGGATGTTCATCAAAACTGATAAAATCAGGAATCGGGAAAATAGACTTAAAATATGCATTCAGGATTCTACGGAATCACGGGACTGAAAACTACTCTCCTGATTCCCATTTTCTTGGAGACCGGCTTTGCGCCCATGCGGCAAATAATCTTTCCCGAAATGCAACCCAGACAACGGGATCGATTGTTGCCGGCCTGAAACAGGATGAAATTACCTGCTGGGCAACCGGCACATCCGCTCCATGCACATCAATATTCAAGCCGGTCCGGTTTAAGGGGGGGGGTCTCCCTGAAGTAAGCAAGGGATTGGACGGCAAATTCAACCCTGAAACACACTGGTGGCATCACGAGCTTCTGCACCGCAGCCTCCTGCTTGATTATGAAACAAGAATAAAGGTGATAAGCCGGGAGCGCGACGAGCTTGAAGATTCCTTTATTAAGAAAACAGAAGGTTTATTATCAGGTAACAGCTATGATTTAACACTATCAGCTTTCAAACAGGCCCGTGAGATGACCGACGGCTGGATAGAAAAAGTAAAGGCGGTTCCGGTTAAGCGGAAGCCGAATCATATTTACCGGAAGTACTGGGAAGCACAGAATAGAAAAGCCGGTATCAGCCTGTAGCGGAATCAAGTTGATTCCTTCATACGATGTTTCCCCATGCAGTAATTTTACGTAAAAATTTATTTTTATTCCGACCGGTATTTATCTATAGCTGCTTCAAGAAGGGCCTTTTTCATTTTTTCCCTGAATTTCATTGTGACATACTTTTTTGGGAAATCCGGATGAGACAGATAATTGATGGTGCTTTTTACGAAGTGGTCATATAATTCATGAAAAACCGACTCTTTTTTGCTTTCGTCAATAAAAAACCGTTCTCTTTTCTGCTCGAAGGTAACGGTGCTTCCCAGGAGTTTAAGTATTTCATCCTTGTCGCTGTCCGTATCATGCTGTAAATCACGCAATGTTTCAGGGACGGAGGAAACCGGTATATCAACTTGTGCAATCATTTTTACAAGCCATCGGTCACCTGCCATTTTTTTAGAACGATCATATATCTTCAGCTCCAGATTATTTTTAAGCCCGATCGTTTTGACTAGTTTGTTTTCCATCAAATCACCTCTGTCTGTTTTAATGTGCTCGCTGTTTCGGTTCAATTAATGACTTTTTACGAAGCAGTCAAGCCTGATGAACTCGTAAAAAAATCGCTTTTCCCTCCCCTGGCGGGAGGGACTAAAAGGGAGGGGGAGGAGATTTCGGATTTTTTATGAGTCCGTCAGTCCTTATTGCTCGACAAATAGTATAATTTGCTTTAATAATTATTTCTCATATTATCCGAATTCTATTGTACTCTAAAAACCCGGTAAAGGATATGATAAACAAAAAAAATATATTACTTCGTGATTCACACCGCTGGATGGTTTTTTCCTTAATCGCGCTTATATATTTATTCGTATATTTCCACCGTGTATCGACGTCGGTCATCGCCCAGGATATTTTAAAAGCCTTTAATGTAAATGCCACCGCTCTCGGATTCATGTCTTCAATGTATTTTTATCTTTACGCGTTTGAACAGCCCCTTGTGGGATATTTTACTGACAGGCTCGGAGCAAGACGGGTTATAGCATACTGCACTTTAGCGGCGGCGGCGGGATGCTTCATGTTTGCGCTGGCCCCCGGGATAGGATGGGCTTCGGCAGGGCGAGCGCTGATAGGAATCGGTGTGGGGGGTGTGTATGTACCGGCTGTAAAAGCGTTCTCCCAGTGGTTTAGAAGAAATGAGTTTGCAACAATGGTAGGACTGCTTCTGGCCGTCGGTAATTTCGGAGCGGTTGTCGCCACAACTCCTCTTGCCTGGGCTGCAAACAACTGGGGATGGCGTATCAGCTTCCATATCATAGGATGGATTTCACTTGCTCTGGCCGGTGGGGCATTTTTTCTGATAAAAGATTTCAACGGATCAGGCGCAACTGTTAAAGATGAGCATATTTCGGAACCGGCCGAAACAGGTTCAAAGGAAATTCCTTTTTACAGGGTTCTCATCTCTTTTCAATTCTGGATCTTAGCAGTTATTTTTTTTGGTGTTTACGGAATTGTGATGACTTTCCAGGGTCTCTGGGCAACGCCGTACCTTATGGCTGCTCTTGAAACGGACAGGATTTCGGCAAGCAGGCTGAACATGCTTATACCGATGGGATTCATTGTCGGGGCTCCGCTTTTCGGCCGGCTTTCCGACAGGATATTTAAAAGCAAGGTACAAGTAATAATCCTGCTTTTGGCGATTTTGACCCTGTCGTGGGCAGGAATTCTTTTTGGAATGGAACTTGGCACGTTATCGGTTTTTCTGATTCTTTTTTTTATGGGCATTGCGACGGGTGGATTTATAAGCATCCTCTGGGCTCATATAAGAGAAACCGTACCGGCCCGGATACTCGGATCTGTTTCGGGACTTTTAAATCCTGCCCCCTTTCTGGGCGTTGCTGTTTTCCAGGTATTGACGGGATCATTAATTGACAGAGGAAGACTGATAGACGGAGCATATCTTCCAGGGGCCTACAAAAGTTCTTTTATGCTCTGTTTTCTTGTAAGCTGCGCCTGTTTTATTCTTTCATTTTTTCTTAAAGAACAAAAATCAAGGAGTGCTTCCCGGAGCTTCATTCGGTAAGAAGCGCTTCTATATCATCCATAAAACGTATCCAATTCCGATAAATCCGATGTGCCTCATCCAGTGTGACATGTATGAATTGAATTGTATCGCCGGGTTTGGCCTGAGCCATTCTAAAAATATCCGGTGAAATCACGGTGGCGATACTGGTGTATCCGCCGATCGTCTGTTCCTTCAAGAGAACGATGGGCTGACCATCGGGCGGAACCTGGACGTTGCCCGGTATGACTGGCGCGGAAATGATGCTTTGAGGGGTGTCCGGGTCCCGAAGAATTTCCGGCCCGGCAAGTCTGCATCCCATCCGGTTGCTCTGTGCGG
>JAUYEO010000316.1 GCA_030689795.1 Desulfobacterales bacterium
CCCATGAGAGGAATTATCCGGTCGTCAACATCATCTCTTACTTTTTTTGAGCAATAGGCGATCAATCCGGCTGAAGCCGCCCACACAGTTCCACCTACAGCGGGAGATATCAAAGCATCTGCCATGTGCATGGTAATTCTCCTTTCAATCAATATATATATGTATATGATGAACTACAAATAATATTTTACCGTTTTTAAAGGCGTTGAATTAAAAGCTCATTGTAAGGCCCGTCAGCAAAGCGGTATCGGTCTCTGTGCCGGAGAGCCCCACTTTGAAACCTAAATCCACATCCAGATCAGGGGTAATGGAATAAATCAGACCGATAAGGGCAAAGGATGGATCCGTACCGGATTCCTTATCCGGATTTCTCTCAACGCCTATATTGGCAACCACCTGCAAATTATCGGAAACTTCATAAACGCCTGCCAGCGAAATATGCCACAAATCTTTTTCACTGCTTTCTTTATCTTCGTCAAGTTTATATTCATTATGAGCATAGCCTAAATTCATATGGAAGGTAAAAGGGGCAATCTCTTTTGTGGCTATAAAAGTGATTCCATAGCCTGCCTTGCCGGTTCCCATGCCTTTGTCCTCATCCCCTGAAGGGATTGTAAAACCGGGCTTAAGCGCGAAACTTAAGCCTTTTTGCTCAAAAAAACGCCATTTCAATTCCAGTCCGATATCGGATATTCCATCTTCATCAGAGGCAATCGCCCCATCCTCTTCTGTCCTGTTCCATTGGTAGGGAATGCCGCATACTATATCCAGCGTATCAAGAATTCCGGCTGAAACAGCAACGCCTGCCTCGTAGCCCTTCTCTTTAACGGTAATACCACCGGATTTTTCTTTATCCCAGGAGACTTCGCCGGTCAGCTCCACCTGAAACTTTCCTTTTCCGTTCGTACCGGCATCATCGGTAATCAGTGGGTGAGCTCCGAAGGCGGTGCCTGTCATAACAAACATTATTACGATTACTTTTGCCAGATTGGAAATCATCATTGCACCTCATCTCATTTTTTGGGTTAACAGACATAATTTCTTACCCCATAAAACAAAAAAACCACGAGAGGTAAGCATCTACACAATACTTAACCTTCGTGGTTTGATTTTATTAAACTGATTGTAATTAAATTTGGCGGGCTTCTGCCCGCCTTTTGAAACGGTCTATATCCGTTAATCAATTATCTGTCAATAATAAATTAGAGAAAGGGTTGAAGATAATCTTCTAATAAATTTTGCGTTTTCCATCCCTGTGATCGACCATGTAAAGCATTGTTCCCTTTTCCTGAATATCTTTGACAAGAGCCTGAAGCCTGGCTTTTTCGACCTGGTAGATTCTGAAATATACATTCAGTTTTCCTTCAGGGATATTTTCCGAGGAGGTCAGAATGCTTGCCGTGCGTCCGTCATATTTGCGTATCAACTCCCTTACTTCCTTAATTGCACCCGGAATATTCTTTAACTGGACTGCAATCTGCACGCCTTTTTTCCCGAGGCCGGTCAGAGATATGAGGAGCCGGAAAATATCATTTTTTGTTATAATTCCAACTGGTTTACCTTTTCCATCAACAACAGGTACGCCGGAAATTCTTTTTTCAAGCAGGATCTCAGCCGTTTCTTCTACGGTATAGTCGTCAGGAACAGTATAAAGTTTTTTTGACATTATATCCTCAACTTTTATCTTTGACAAAAGGTAAAGAAGTTCATGCATGTCAAGAGTTGTCGCTTCTGAAGGAGAAGATTTTTTAAGGTCCCTGTCTGTAATTACTCCTGCAAGTTTTCCTTTTTTCATGACAGGCAGGAGGTTGATTTTGTGCTCCTTGAGAAGTTTTATCGCATGCTGCATTGAATCATCGGAATCAATAGTTATCACGTTTTTGCTCATCCAGTTTTTTACCAGCATTTGTTCCTCCTTGTTGAATTTGTCGTATTATAGAAAAATTAACCACAGAGAAGAAATGAATATGAATAAATAGCAGTATTTTTTAGTACACAGGGATTTCCTCTAAGTCTTCTTCAGTTTTATTTTTTTCGTCAATCATATAACTTTAGACCTTGCTGAATTTGTTAAATATTACGTTAAAGTTATATTGCATAAGGAGTGTTAAAATTCAAGAAATAAAAAGAGTTGCAGCATCAAACTGTCTTGACTTGAAAATGAAATGACTCTATGAATTAATTAAAAATAAAGGATTCAAGGGGTCGGGGATTCAAGGGTTCAAGGTGGTAAAAAAGCTTTAATTATCAACTAATTGGGAGAAAAGTCTAGAAGATATAAGGACTTAACAATATATAAATGAGACAGAAATTAGCCGATATCATACTTTTTGCTGCAAGAAAGGCTTTCGAAAAAGGGAAACTGGTTTCAGGGGAGTTTCCTGCAGTTGAAATAGGAGAACCGAAAACAGCCACGCATGGTGATTTTTCAACCAACTTTGCTATGGTCATGGCTTCTGCTCAGAAAATGCCGCCAAGAAAGTTCGCGGAAATTATTACCGGAGAAATTGAGGACCAGTCCGGCCTTATTGAAAAGACCGAAATCGCAGGTCCCGGTTTTATTAATTTTTTTGTAAAACAGAACTCATGGCATCCTGTTTTGAAACAGGTATTTGCAGATGATGATAAATTCGGCTCCTGTGATATAGGAGATGGGAAGAAGATACAGGTTGAATTTGTAAGCGCAAATCCGACAGGCCCGCTTCATGTCGGCCACGGGAGAGGGGCTACGGTCGGCGACAGCGTCGCGAACATTCTTTCCTTCTGCGGCTATGATGTGCAGAGGGAATATTATATAAACGACTCGGGAAGACAAATAAGCACGCTGGGGCGCTCCGTGTATCTGCGCTATCTGGAACTCTTTGGAGAAAACGTTGAATTTCCGGAAGACTGCTATCAGGGCGATTATATACGCGATATAGCTCTAAAAATAAAAGAGGAGAAGGGCGGGAGTATCCTTGATGAGCCGGAAGAAAAAGCTGTAATGTTTTGCGCACGTGTTGCAGCGGCGGAGATACTTGCAGGCATAAAGGATGATCTTGAGCTTTTCGGCGTGAAATTCGACAACTGGTACAGCGAGCAGAGTCTTTTTGATTCAGGAAAAGTTGACTCGGTGATCAAAGATTTTAAAAACCGTCATATCATATATGAAAAGGACGGAGCGCACTGGTTCAGGACTTCGGAATACGGCGATGAAAAGGATCGTGTTGTTATAAGAAACAACGGTCTTACAACATACTTTGCTTCGGATATTGCATATCATGTGGATAAATTCGGCCGCGGATTTGAACGTGTTATTGATGTATGGGGAGCAGACCACCATGGTTATATCCCAAGGCTTTTCGCTTCGATCGAGGCATTTGGCCGGAGAAAAGATCAGTTCCATGTCATCCTGATCCAGCTTGTAAGCCTGTTGCGGAGCGGTGAACCTGTTGCCATGTCCACAAGGTCGGGTGAGTTTGTGACTCTGAAGGATGTGATAAGAGAGGTAGGAACTGATGCGGCAAGGTTCATATTTTTGACCCGCCATTATGAAAGCCATCTTGATTTTGATCTCGAACTTGCAAAGAAACAATCGAACGACAATCCTGTTTTTTATGTTCAGTATGTGCATGCAAGAATTTCAAGCATAATCCGAAAAGGAGAAGAACAGGGGATAAAAGATATTAAATGGGAAGATAAGCATATTGCGGTTTTGAAAGAGGCGGAAGAGATCCAGATTCTTAAAACTCTGTCCGCTTATCCGGAAGCCGTGAGATCTGCCGCGGAGCTTCTTGAGCCGCACCGTATAACTTATTATCTTATGAATCTTGCCGCGGCCTTTCACAGCTATTATAATAAACACAGGGTTCTTTCGGATGATCCGGGTATAACGGAAGGCAGGCTGTGTCTTGTGCTTGGGATAAAAAAAGTAATAAGAAACGGGCTTAAGCTTCTTGGTGTAAACGCTCCGGAAAAAATGTGATTGGAAAACAGGCACAAAGCGAAAAGACAAAAGGAGAAAAAACCATTAACGACTTACGCTCTGACGAACCATGGATCATTGGTCACGAATTGGATGAAAGAAACGAATTGATGAAGGAAAACGAAATCAACCCGCCTGCTGTGAAAAAGCCTTTTATCGAGCTGACACGGAAAAAGGCCGCCGGCTGGCTTGTTATTGTCCTGTTTGTCTGTAGCTGGATGTTTGTGCTTGGGATTCTGGTCGGGAGAGGAACTGCGCCGGTTCAGTTTGATGTCGATAAACTCAAAAAGGACCTTTTGAATGAATTGAAGGCCGCAGTTGAGAAAGAAAAGGAAGAAAAAAAGGCAGCAGAGGTGGCAGCTCCATCTGACCAGGCTTCTCCCGACGGAAAGCAGGCTTTAGGATTTTATGAAGATCTGAAAAGCACGAAGGAGTCGCAGGAAAATATTAACATGGGAGCGGCTCCGAAACAGGAAATTCTTCCTTTACCTGTTCCGCAAAAGGAAGTTCCTGTTAAAGAAATTCAGGTTAAAGAAATTCAGACAAAAGAGGCTCAGCTAAAAGAGCCTAAGATTGCGAAGATAAATGAAAAAGCTATAGCGCCTGCTGAAATAAAACCGTTAAAAGCCCCTGAGCCTGCTTTGCCGGAAATTGCTGAGAAGGGTCCGGTTTATACGGTACAGATCGCATCTGTTAAAGACCAGAAAAGTGCAGATAACCTTGTGGATGACCTTGTTAAAAAAGGATACCCGGCATACAGATCTTCAGGAGAAGTTCCTGGAAAAGGAACCTGGCACAGGGTAAGGATAGGAGCGTTCAGAGAGCAAAGTGAGGCCGGAGGCATTCTTGCCGGGCTTGGTAAGGATAAGATTAAGGGGATAATTGTGAAAAACGGTAACTAGTAAACGGTGAATAGTGAATAGAAGAACGAGCCACAAAAACCAGAGACCAGGAATCAGAGATAAAGTATCATGAAAATAACAAGAGATGACATTATACACGTGGCGAATCTTGCACGCCTTGAAATGGATGAGGATTCGATTCAGAAATTTGCTGTTCAGATAGATGATATATTAAGGTATGTCGAGACATTAAGTAATGTAAACACCGACGGTGTTCAGCCGACTTCTCATGCGATTTTCCTGACAAATGCTTTCAGAAATGACGAGGAAAAGCAGGATTTTGGCCGGGATGCTCTCCTTGAGAATGCTCCTGAGAAAGAGAACGGCAATTTCGTGGTTCCAAAGGTTGTGGGGTAAAAAACAGACAGGAATTCAGGGGTCAGAATTCAGGTAATTTAAAAACCACGAAGAGCACGAAGACTATTAATGAAATGAGAAGAAAACAGAAAATATGAAACTTTATGAACTTACCATACATGAAGCTCACGGACTGTTAAAACACAAAGAGATATCTTCACAGGAGCTGACCAGAGCTGTTCTTGATCGCATAGCTGCAGTTGATGATAAGATAGGCGCATTTATTACTGTCGCAGGCGAATCGGCAATAAAGGAAGCAAATCTTGCTGACAAAGCAATTTCAAAAGGTGATATTCAGACTCTTACCGGAATTCCTGTTGCTGTAAAAGATCTCATATGCACAAAGGGAATCCGCACAACATGCGCTTCTAAAATTCTGGATAATTTTATTCCTCCATATGATGCTACGGTAATATCCAGGCTGAAAAAAGCAGGAGCTGTTATAGTCGGCAAACTGAATATGGATGAGTTTGCAATGGGTTCATCAACCGAAAATTCCGGCATCAAGCTCACTCACAATCCATGGGATTTGACCAGGATTCCCGGCGGTTCAAGCGGAGGGTCGGCGGCGGCTGTTGCCGCTGACATGTGCCTTGGAGCCCTTGGCTCGGATACGGGCGGTTCTATCCGCCAGCCGGCATCCCACTGCGGGGTTGTGGGACTGAAACCGACATACGGGAGAGTTTCACGCTTCGGGCTGGTTGCCTTTGCTTCTTCGCTGGATCAGATCGGCCCTCTTGCCAAAGATGTCACCGATTGTGCTATCCTTGCCGGAGCAGTTTCGGGTTATGATCCGTCGGATTCGACTTCTGTTCCGAGGACTGTTCCGGATTATTCTTCTTTTTTGACCGAAGGGCTGGAAGGAGTAAAAATCGGTATTCCAAAAGAATATGACTCTGCGCAGGGCCTCGACCCTGAAGTTTCATCAGCGGTGATGAATGCGAGAAAGGTGATGGAGAAGCTTGGCGGGGAATGCGTTGAGGTTTCACTTCCTAATACCGTGTATGCAGTACCGGTATATTATGTTATCGCCCCTTCCGAAGCGAGTTCCAATCTTGCCCGTTTTGATGGTGTGAAATACGGTTTCAGGGATAAAGAGAGAATGAATCTCATGGATATGTACAGGAGCACGAGATCGAAAGGTTTCGGGTCCGAAGTAAAGCGGCGGATAATTATCGGGACATACTGCCTTTCGGCCGGATACTATGACGCTTATTACAAAAAAGCATCCCAGGTGCGCACCCTTATAATTGAAGATTTTAAGAAGGCGTTTGAAATCTGCGACGTAATTCTTTCTCCTGTAGCCCCGACCCCGGCATTTAAAATAGGAGAGAAGGCGGACGATCCCCTTACAATGTATTTGTCGGATATTTTTACGCTTTCCGCAAATCTTGCCGGAATTCCCGGAATGTCGGTTCCCTGCGGGTTCTCATCAGGAGGACTTCCTATAGGACTTCAGATGATGGGAAAGCATTTCAGCGAGGAGGTGCTCTTTAAGGCTGCTTATAATTTTGAGCAGGCTACGGATTTTCACAAAAGGAAACCGGAAATTTAATCCTTGAATCCTTGAACCCTTTATATAAAGGAATTTAACCATGACCATACAACCGGAAGGTGAAAATTTGAGGAAAGCGGTAAAATGGATTTCAGAAACTCTGAAATATGAGCCCGGCAAAAGCCGTGCGGAAATTATTCAAGAAGCATGTTTAAAATTTGACTTAACCCCCATGAATTCGGAATACTTAGCGAATTTTTTAAAAGACAAAAATTAACAGGTTTCTGGTTCGTAGTTTCTGATTAAACCAAAGACCATAAACCAAAGACCATAAACTATAAACCGTTTGTTCCATGAGCATCCGAATCCTCCCTGAAATTATTTCAAACAAAATTGCTGCCGGCGAGGTTGTCGAACGCCCCTTTTCCGTTGTAAAGGAGCTTGTAGAAAATGCGCTCGATGCCGGAAGCACGCAGATTCTTATCGAGATCGAAAAAGGCGGAAAATCTCTTATAAGGGTTTCGGATAACGGCGCAGGAATGGGCCGGGATGACGCTTTGTTATCAATTGAGAGATACGCCACAAGCAAAATATCAAAAGACGAAGATCTTTTTTCAATAAGCACATTCGGATTCCGGGGAGAAGCCCTTCCGAGTATTGCTTCGGTTTCGCGTTTTTCTCTTGTAACAAAGGAAAAAACAGCCGAAGCAGGAATAGAAATAAAGATTGATGGGGGCAAAGTTGCGTCAGTTGCAGACAAAGGCTCTCCTTCCGGCACAATGATCACCGTAAAAGACCTTTTCTTTAACACTCCGGCAAGACGAAAATTTCTGAAATCAACGGATACCGAGGCGGGGCATATCGCCGACATTGTTACAAGCATGGCGCTTGGCCATACGGGTGTTCAGTTCAGGCTTCTTCACAATGGTAAAACCGTCTATAACCTGCTTTCCGCGCCTGATTCAGCCCGGAGGGCGGAGGATGTTTTAGGGAAAGATACAAGAAGCAGCCTTTACAGGCTCGGCTTTTCATCAGGTGATATTTCCGTTTCCGGCTGGATATCATCTCCGATGATAAAGCGAAGCACAACGCGCGGAATATACACATATGTCAACGGAAGATTTGTGCGGGATAAAGTTGTTCAGCATGCCCTTTTCGAAGGTTATGCGACAAGGCTGATTAAAGGTGAGTTCCCTGTTGCAGTGGTTTTTATAAAACTTCCCTATGATTCTGTAGATGTTAACGTTCACCCTGCAAAACGGGAAGTTCGTTTTTCCGACCAGAATAAAGTGCATGAAGCTGTGAAAACGGCTGTAAAAAAAGCGCTTGATCTTCTGGACCCTTATAAAAAAGCGGCAGCAGATTTTATACAAAAAGAGCGGACCGGTAAATCATTCGGCGTTTCGGAACCGCCGACTTTTTATAAATCCGGTGGTAAAATTTCTCATCCCTACCCTGACCCTCCCCCATCCGTTCTTGCCCCTCCCCTGGCAGGAGGGGATCAAGGGGAGGGGGAAAAGCCGCCCAAAATGCAGGATGACTTGTGGGAGAAGAAGCAATTCAAAGATTTGAGAATACTGGGACAGCTTCACGGAACTTATATAATCTGCGAATCAAGCGAAGGGATTATTCTTATAGATCAGCACGCAGCCCACGAGCGCATACTGTATGAAGAACTGAAAATCCGCCGGGGACGGGCAGAAGAGCATCCGTCTCAGAAGCTCCTTATTCCGGAAGTAATTGAGTTCGGATACAGGGAGGCCGGCATCTTCGAAAAGCTGCTGCCCGATTTTTTCAAGGCGGGAATTGAGGTTGAGCCTTTTGGGGGTAATGCCTTTGCGGTAAAATCCGTGCCTGCCTTTATGGCCGGCAAAGATATCAAATCGGCTGTTACTGAAATTGTGGAAAAAATAATTGAAACGGGGTTTGCG
Source organism: Desulfobacterales bacterium (assembly GCA_030689795.1). Lineage (GTDB taxonomy): Bacteria > Desulfobacterota > Desulfobacteria > Desulfobacterales > RPRI01 > RPRI01. The sequence goes on from JAUYEO010000316.1 coordinate 8,650, forward strand.
CCCAGCCTTGAAAAGGCTTCGGATGAAGTTTTAAAACTTGTGGCGTGCCACGGGGCGATAAGAGCCAATCAACAGCTTTCAGACAAAGAGGTAAGAACCCTGGTGGACCAGCTTGACGGTTGCACAATGCCGTCTCATTGTCCGCACGGCCGCCCGACCTGGATAAGTTTTACAATAAATGAGCTTGAAAAATTCTTCAAGAGAAGCGGATAAAAAACCGGATAGTATAGGAATTTGCATTTGGGACGCAGATGAACGCAGATTGCCAGAATTTTAGGTATAATGAACTGGTAGAATAACCCCGATAAACGGGACTCTTTTCAGTACCCCCTTGAGGGGTAGAAAAACGCAGGAAATATTTTCTGACTTACTAATTATCTGCGTGTATCGGCGCAAATCCGCGTCCTAATTTGACTTTTTACGGGACCGTCAAGTTTAACCATGTTTGATTTTACAGTAGTTTCCGAATCGAAAAAGAGCCGGGCACGGGCCGGGATTATGCGGACAGCTCATGGTGTTATCGAAACGCCTGTGTTTATGCCGGTTGGGACGCTTGCATCCGTAAAATCGGTTTCTCCTGAAGAAATCGCAGGCGCAGGAGCGAGTATCATTCTTGGTAATACATATCATTTATATTTAAGGCCCGGCTGTGATGTTATCGGTCTTTTTTCGGGTCTCCACGGATTCATGAACTGGAACAGGCCCATTTTAACGGACAGCGGCGGATTCCAGGTTTTTTCACTTGCAAAACTGTCAAAGATAACCGACGAGGGATACACATTCCAGTCCCATATCGACGGTTCAAGCCATATTCTTACACCGGAGAAAGCTGTTGAAGTTCAGATTTCTCTGGGTTCTGATATCATGATGTGCCTTGACCAGTGCATACAGTATCCTGCTGAAAAAAAAGAAGCGGAATCCGCGCTTGAGCTCACAACCGCATGGGCAAAAAGATGTAAAAAAACATGGGAGGAAAGAAGCGAAAAGAAAAACGCCCTTTTTGGGATTATCCAGGGCGGGATGGTTAAGTATCTTCGGGAAAAATCTGCAACAGATCTTGTTGAAACCGGGTTTTCAGGGTATGCACTGGGTGGCTTAAGTGTGGGAGAACCGGTTGAAATCATGCTTGAAATTGCTGATTTTACGCTTCCGAAGCTTCCCTGTGAAAAACCAAAATATGTTATGGGGGTTGGAACACCTGAGAATCTTGTTGAGCTTGTTTCCCTTGGCGCCGATATGTTTGACTGTGTCCTTCCAACGAGAAATGCAAGAAATGGTCAGATGTTTACGGCTGGCGGCGCAATCAATATTTGTAATTCACAGTATAAATATGATACGGCTCCTGTTGAAGAAGGATGCCTTTGCTATACATGCCGGAATTATTCGCGTGCATATTTAAGGCATCTTTTCATGGCGAAGGAACTTCTTGCCTATCGCTTGAATACAATTCATAATATTTATTATTACGCAAAACTCATGAGGGATATGCGAACGGCGATATTAAATGATGCATTTGAAGTGTTCAGGAAAAACTTTTATGATAACAAGGCGTGAGGCGCGAGTAACGAGCAACGAATATCGGACTTCAAAGTACGATGTTCGAACCAGAAACTATAAACCAGAAACCAGAAACCGAAAACAGGGGGCATTATGAAAGAACTGGTTGAAGAGGCGATAAAAAAAATCAGACCCATGCTTCAGAAAGACGGCGGGGATGTGGAGCTTGTAGATGTAATTGAGGGTGTCGTCAGGGTGCGCCTGAAAGGCGCTTGCGCAGGATGCCCCATGTCACAGATGACGTTAAAAAACGGAATTGAAAGGTTTTTAAAACAGGAGATTCCCGGCGTGAAATCGGTGGTATCGGCCTGATAGAAATAAAGTGAGAAAAAGGAGTTTTTAAAACATGTCTGTTGCAAAAAATATTGAGAATATTATTTCCAAATCATCCTGGATAAGAAAGATGTTTGAGGAAGGGGCGCGCCTTAAGGCGGAGCACGGCGCAAAAAATGTTTTTGATTTCAGCCTCGGGAATCCTAATGTTCAGCCTCCTGAAAAATTCAGGAAAGTTCTTTTGGATACGGTAAAATCTCTGGGTTACGGAGATCATGCCTATATGCCGAATACAGGTTATCCGCATGTCCGAAAGGCTGTTGCAAACTATCTTTCCGTAGAACAGGAGATTTCTGTCACGGAGAACGAGGTTATCATGACCTGCGGTGCAGCCGGGGCATTGAATATTATTTTAAAAACCATACTCGATCCGGGGGATGAGGTCGTTACGCCGGCGCCGTGTTTTGTGGAATATGGTTTTTATGCCTCAAACCATGGAGGAGTTTTAAAGACAGTTCCTGCAAACAGGGATTTCTCTCTCGATATGAATGCTTTTTCCTCGGCTGTAACCGAAAAGACAAAAGCGGTTCTGATCAATTCTCCAAACAATCCCACAGGCCAGATATATTCCAAAGAAAGTCTTGCGGAGCTTGGAAGGCTTTTGACTGAAAAGGGGAAAAAGTTCGGGAAGACGATTTATCTTTTATCGGATGAACCGTACAGAAAAATTGCATACGACGGGGTGAAAATACCGGGCATTTTTACCTGCTACAATGAAACAATAATCGCAACTTCCTATTCGAAGGATATATCGATTCCAGGAGAACGAATAGGCTTTGCGGCGGTGAATCCGGCAGCAACCCACAGGAACGCGCTCCTTGGCGGAATGGCGCTTGCAAACAGGATACTCGGCTTCGTGAACGCGCCTGCTCTCATGCAGCGTGTTGTTGCTTCGATGCAGGGTGAGTGCGTTGATATCTCAGAATATGCGAGAAAAAGAGAGCTTCTGTGCAACGGACTTGCAGAATACGGATACAAGTTTGTAAAGCCGCCCGGAGCCTTTTACCTGTTTCCCGAAACACCTGTTGAAGATGATGTCAGGTTTGTAGGAGCTCTGCAGGAAGAGCTGATTCTGGTTGTTCCCGGAAGCGGATTCATGGGACCGGGCCATTTCAGGATTGCCTTCTGCGTTGACGATGAAACTATTGTTAATGCGATGCCGGGATTTAAAAGGGTTATGAATAAATTTGCATAGCAGAGAAAAGGTTCAAAGGGGCATAGGCATCCGCCAAACGTATCGGCGGACCTGCGGCAGGCACAAAGCGAAAAGACATATTAAGATTCGGGGATTTTAAAGCCGTAAACTATAAGCCGTAGATCTGAAACCGGACCATGAAGCAAGTAAAAAGGAGTCATATAAATGAAAGTTCTCAAAATAGATCATCTGGGCATTGCGGTTAACAGCATCGAGGCAGGAAAGAGCTTCTGGACGGATGTTTTAGGGCTTAAATTTGAAGGTTCTGAAACGGTTGCGGAGCAAAAAGTAACCACCGCTTTTTTCCCGGTAGGAGAGAGCGAAGTCGAACTTCTGGAATCCACAGCTCCTGACGGGCCTGTTGCGAAATACATAGAAAAAAGGGGAGAAGGGATTCAGCATATAGCTTTCCGTGTGGAAAATATCGAAGAGGCGCTTGCGGAGCTGAAAGAAAAGGGCATCAGGCTTATAGACGAGAAGCCGAGGACCGGAGCCGGCGGCGCGAAGATCGCCTTTCTTCACCCCAAATCGACAAACGGGATTCTTGTTGAGCTGTGTGAAAGATAAAAAAACAGTTTCTGGTTCATAGTTTCTGGTTCCTGGTTAAAAAACAATAAACCGGAGCTGTTGCAAGATTGAAGCTCCCCGCAGCAAGCTACGGGGAATCTTCGACCGTAGGGAATAGCGTCTATTTTTAATTCGCTCGCTAACCCCGCCGCAAGCAGCGGGGAATGCGCTCGCTGTTTCGGTTCAAATGTTCAAAAAGAGAGCTATCTGACCAACCAGAAACCAGAGACAAGAAACTAAAAAACAAAGGTTTTAAAGGAGCAAAGAGATGTCTGATATAAAAAAATGGGCTGAACTTGGAGCAAAAGAGATTAAAAAACCTGTTGAATCCCTTAACTGGAAAACTCCTGAAGGGATCCTTGTAAAACCTCTTTATACCGCCGAGGACCTTGAAGGGCTGGAGTTTGTGAATTCTCTCCCGGGATTTTATCCTTATGTGAGAGGGGTCAAGGCGACAATGTACTCCGGAAGACCCTGGACGGTGAGGCAGTATGCAGGCTTTTCAACAGCAAAGGATTCGAACGCATTTTACCGGAGAAATCTTGCCGGCGGGCAGAAAGGACTTTCCGTTGCCTTCGACCTTGCCACACACAGAGGCTACGATTCGGATCACCCGAGAGTTGTAGGCGATATTGGTAAGGCAGGTGTTGCCGTTGATTCGGTTGAGGACATGAAGATCCTTTTTGACCAGATCCCCCTTGACGAGATGTCCGTCTCGATGACAATGAACGGCGCTGTTCTCCCCATACTTGCCGGTTATATAGTGGCAGCCGAGGAGCAGGGGGTTACTCAGGATAAATTGAACGGAACAATCCAGAACGATATATTGAAAGAATATCTTACAAGAAACACCTATATCTATCCTCC